>CAYXON010000039.1:0-8047 GCA_964467145.1 uncultured archaeon
TTATGAGTTTCGCGTGCGTCGTCTTTTCTTTGCCGTCTTTTCTGACCTCAACCCCGTTGGCTTCAAGTATATCCTGGGCGTTGTTTTCCACTGAGTACTCGTCAACGACGACCTTGACGTCCACGCCCCTTTGTTTTGCGTATATGAGTTCTCTCACAATCTTGTTCTGTTTGCTGTCAGGGTTTGACTCGTAGTATTTCATCTCGAACGCGACGATGTATATCGTCTTTTGAGCGCCTGATATGATTGATTTCGCTGCGTCGTAGTATCCGCCGTCGGTGACAGGCGATATCATCGCGCCATCAACACATGACGTTTTGGGGCAGGCGTACCCCAAACCGAGCCGATAAGTTGATGCACCCACTATCACGCCAAATACGATGGCCGCAAAAAGTAGCAACTGAATTTTTTTATTTGTCATTTTAGTTCGCTAGTCTTTTTCATGGGAAGTCCGACTTGTGAGAGTATCTGCGAGAGCTTGTCCTTCTCATCTGCCCTTATGCCTTTCCAGTCAACTGCCGCGAACTCCGGGGCAGGGGTTGTCTTTCTTATCATCTCCAAGACGATTTCTTGGTTGAGGTCTTGTGTCGCGTATTTCGGCATTATGTGGCCGATTGAGTAGTCTCCCATTATCTGGTTGAAGTTTGGCGCGTAGTGCGGGCCGCCAAACCCTATTGCTGAGGGTTTTTGTGGTATGGACTGTGATGTTAGCTTGTCTATGACATCAGCTACAGCTGCGCAAGGTACTGAATCAATCCATTGTTTTTCGCTTGAGCCAACCTCCACATAGATTAGGGGAAATCCGAGGTCTGTTGGGCCGTGGTGTGTGACCTCCCGGGTTATCTCGTACCCTTGGCCAACAACCTCTCTTTTCTCTGAAAGAAGATATAATGCGTGGGTCAGGAGGTTTGAGTCTGTGAGCTGAAGCGTCTTCGGAGAGCCTCCCATCTGTGCGCTGCCGAAGTTGCCTGTGGGATGACAAGTTAGTGCTGGCATCTGGGACTCGCTTCTGTGCCTTGACGCCACAATACAATATTCGGGGTTTAGTTGAATGCTTTTGATGTCTCTGACAGAGGGTGATACCCCGAAAAGTATTGTGTCCGCTTTGGCGTATGTGTCTGAACCCAGGACCTGATTTTTAGTCTTTTTGAATCCATGTCTTTGTATCAGGGCATCTGCTATGTTTTTGCCAGCTACGTCGTCTTCCGAGTAGAGTATGAGTTTCATCCCGTAAGATGTTTAAAGAGGTGGGGGGTTATATACTTAGTATGAAGGTCGCGTGCGCACAGCTTGATGTAAGCTGGGAGAACCCAGCTGAAAACTTCGAAAAAGCCAAAAAACTAGCCAATGAGTGCGTTAGAGACGGAGCTCAGATGATTTGTTTTCCTGAGCTTTTCTCAACAGGTGTTACACTTAACTCAAAAAGGTTTGCGCAGGAGCTTGGAGGAAGTACCTGCAATTTTTTGAGCACTTTGGCAAAGGAGAATAGGATTTATATCGTCGGCTCATTCATAGAGGATGCGGGAAAAGGACTTCCCAGAAACACTCTCGTAGCCTATGATAACTTAGGGAAGATGATTGGAAAATACTCTAAAACCCATCTGTTCACGCTAGGCGAAGAGCACAATGCATACCGGCAGGGGGGCGAGATAACTGTATTTGACGCCTTGGGTGTCAGGTTCTGCCCGCTAATATGCTATGACCTGAGGTTCCAGGATGAATTCAAAAAGGGCCTTGAACTGGGTGCCCAAGTATTCATAGTTTGCGCCAGCTGGCCGAGCCAGAGAAGAGGCGACTGGGTAAGCCTTCTTGAAAAGCGGGCTTTGGAGAACAAAACATATGTTGTGGGAGTGAACCAAGTCGGCAGGTCGCCGAACAATAACTTCTCAGGTGATTCAGTAGTGCATGCTCCAGACGGCAGAGTTCTGGCTAGGGCGGGGGCGAGGCAACAGATAATAACCGCCGACCTGTTGTAGAATTAAAAAAAAGTTTTGAGGGATACTGATTTACTTTTCGCCCTCAACCTTTTCAAGTGTTCCGAATTTTCCTGCAGACACCTGTATCTGTCCCTGATATTCCTTGCACCAGCCTTTTGTCACCTTTACGATGTCGCCTGGCTTGTACTGGCCTACCTGTTCGTTCCAGAGAGTGAGTGTCGCAGAGCCTGAATCGTCTTCGACGTCAGCTTGCTGAACCATGCCGACTCGCGTGTCCGCGGGTTCGCGGACTTCAGTCACCTTCAACACTATCTCGTCAATGGGCGTCTTGTCCTTTAAATCAGATATTTTCATCTTGGGTCATGTATTAATGAACAAGGTTATAAAAACCCATTTAGACAAGGGTCAGAAAGGAGGATATCCTCATAAGCGTCGCTAAAGGCTATGTGACGGTCAATTTTTAAAAACTGACAAACTGCCGTTATAAGCCTATGCTAAAAATACCTGGGCAGGATACAACAACAGTGAGATTACCATAAAACTGAAGAAAAAAGACGGCAAACCAGGAAAACACCACAATGTAAAGGTCGGATAGTGCGATACCTAAGCGAATAAACGCCCCAGAGCGGGTGTTTTTTTTCTTTTATTTTTTCATTGACATAACTAAGTGATGAGGATAGTTTTTTTAGCCATTACCCTTCTGATTCTGGCAGCACCCGCCTGGGCGGAATGCATGAGCCAGCAGCAGGTTGACAAAAACACCCAAGACGCCATGTACTCGTCCTTTCTATATAGGGCAGAGGAAAAGCGGATTGCAATGGGGACTGTGATAGAGTATCTAAAATCTCAGGGTCAGCTCACCCAGGGACTGGAGGATGTCAGCGATGAGTTCAAAAACCTTTACAGCAGCGGGCAGCAGCCGGCTGATGTTGAGGACCTTGTTGAAAAATCAGGGGATAAAGTGTCAGAATTTAGGCAAGCTGCGAACAGTCTGATGACACCAGACCAGAGACGGCAGGCCCAGCAGGCGGTCGCGGCAAAGACAAGCCAAAAAAATGATTACTTAGACCGTCTTTGGAACAGTGCTGAAAAAGCTAGAAGAGAAAATCTCGAGACAGTATTGGATGCGAGGGTCTGTGTACTCAGGGATGTTGTAAAAAGCGTGAGCCTTCTTAGGATGGACACCACAGGATATGAGTCAAAAGTCAGTGCCTTTGAATTAGGTAAGAAAACTATTCTCAGAGTACATGACTTGTCAGTTGAGGCGTGCGATAGGACAAACCTCAAGAACTGCTCAGAAGAAGATGCTGTGACAAGGATTGAGCTTATTGATGAGTCCACTATGAAGTTCAAGACACTAAGGGCTGAGATGATGGGTGCAGGACAAGAGCGAAGATTCACAAACTTCATAAAACTCATAGAAAACAAGCTAGGCGGTGTGGAAGCAATAGTTAAGGATATGGAAAAATTGGGCATCAAAGTTGAAGATGCCCAAAAATCGGCTGGAATAAGGGCTGACGTTGAAATGATAAAAATCAGGGTCGCTAAAAAGGATTATGAGGGTGTTGAGCTTGAGCTTGCGACTCAAAGGGACAGATTAAATGAGCTAATAGGGGGTGTCATGGGTTGAAAGAGAATCTAAAGCCACTTATTTATCTGGCTGTGATAGTCGTCGTTTTGGCGGCGGCATACATAAGCGGTGAGAGAAAGACCCAAGCAACCACCACAACCACGTTGTATGAGACCACCGCCACTACTATGACAGTGGCAATGTCTATGACCACAACAACATCAACGACTTCATCGACCACGACTAGTTTGCCCTTGGTTGAGAGGGTGGGCCCGAACACGCAACTTATGAGGGGGAACAACTTCAACACAGCCGTCTCAAAAATACCTGAGACCACAAGAATAGAATTCAACGACCCGAGAATCGGCGAGACCATGGAGTATTTGGAAACTGACGTCGAGTTGGGAGAGGTCGTCTGAGATGGGCAACCCAAGCCCGAAACCTCCTGCAAGCGGTGGGATACCGTCTTCTGAAAGCCTTTGGCTCCCGCCGCATTATGGGGGGCAGATAAAGAAGAAGGGTGGTCTGGACAAGTCAGTATACTGGGATGTGTCTGAGGTCGTGGACTTCATATTCCCAAAGAGGTATCAGCCAACTTACCACATCGTGGCCTGCGACTTTCTGGAGCTTGTGCTTGAGCGAGATTGGGTCACAAAAAAGGAGATAGGAGAATTTCTGAAAAGTAGGGGCTACAGCAAAAGCACACTCGAGAACAAGATAATACCGAAGCTTGTGAGGTTCGGGCTAATAAAGAGGGAGCGTGAGATAACTGGGGGTTTAGGCAAAGGCAGGGCACTGATACTTTCGGACTCTCTCACGTTCACAAACTATCTGGAGAGAGTGGCTTTCGCCTGGAACATGCTTGTGTCAACAAGCCGCAAAAAAAAGGTCAAAACGACTTCACCCTGACGCCGACTCCGCGCTCGAACTCCATAACGTTTATGTGCTCATTGTGTTTTGTACTCCTCATCTTCTTTATGATGAGGGTTCTGCCAGCATCAGGTCCTGCTACGTTGAAGTGGAGGGTTATCACGCCATCGACCATGAATTCTTCGACTCCGTGCTTTGAGAGTTTGCCATCGATTATGTCGCTTATCAGAACCGAGGTCAAACCCATACTCTGGAGTTTGTAGTTTATCCCGAGTATCGTGCGCCGTACGTCCTCTTTGAGGCTCACCCCAACCTGGCTTTTCTTGGTTTCAAGAAGGGTGTCAAGTGCGCTGAAGCTGTCCACTACCGCTCTTTTAGCCCCTATCTCCTTGACTGTCTCGTCAATTAATGCGATTATACTGTCGAGACTGAATTGCTCGGGCTTGATGCAATATTTGCTTTTCTCACCCTTGAAAGCGATACCAGATAGTGATGCGTCTATTATTATGAGTTTTCTCTCGTCTTCCAGTTTCTGAAGGTCAAATCCCATCGCGAGCATGTCTTGCTTGAGCATCTTTGGCGTCTGCTCAAGGCTTACAAGAATGCCTGGTTCACCGTGTTTTACGGCGCCGTTGTATAGGAACTGCGAGGCTATTATGCTTTTGCCGGTTCCGCAGTCTCCTGCCATAAGCATTATCCTACCTCTCGGAAATCCTCCCTCTACAAGCTCGTCCAGTCCGTCAATGCCTGTCGGACATCTTTCAACCTCCATTTTCCAGCCTCTTAATCTTTGATTCGACTTCTATTAGTTTTCTCTGGTAGTCTTCGGTGATGTTGGAGTAGCTTTTCTCATCTATCTCGCGGGTGTGATATTTCTTTTTTGTGAGCTCAAGCATCTCCTCTATGTTTTTTTTCTCGTCTGTGAGTTTTTTCAGCTCGTCATCTTCCGGTTTTCCCCCAGTTACCTTGCCTATCTTGTCCCAATACTCGTTTTTTATGCCCTCAGCCGAGTTTTTTCGGGTTATCTGCGCCTTCTTCATCTCCTCAAAAGTTCTTGGGTCCGTTTGGGCGGCATTTTTTCTGAGTTTTTCTATCTCGGTTTTTTCAGATGATATTTCTTCGTGTTGTTTTTTTAGTATCCTAGTCTCTCTGAGAAGTTGCGCCTTTAGTTTTTTGTTTTCTGATAAGAGCTTCAGAACGTATATTAGAAGTGCTGCGAAAAGCGCTGCTGCGGCAATCGCGTACTCGAATCCCTGGATATTGCTCATTTTTCGGGCTCCTTATCTGGTTCTTGATTTTCTTTTCCGGTTTCTTTTTCTTTTTTTGAGATTCTTTCAAGGTATCTGATGAGTCCCTCAAGTTCGTGGGCTACGTCACCTCCCAATTCTGTGAGTTTGACATATTTTATGCGTCCATCCTTTTCGAATTCGACAAGACCATACCCCCTGAGCTCCTCAAGTATCTTTAGTGTGTGGGTGTAGGTGCAGTCGTTTTCCTTTGACAATACTGTCGGGTACTTCTTCTCCTTTGACTTCAGGCTTAATATTATTCCGGCTGGTTTTTCGTGCAGTAGCAGGTTGATTATATCTCTGTCAGACATGATATCACCACATTAAACAATATATTGGATTGAAGGCTTTAAAATCAGGGGTTCACTTCTTTTTTAGCCGTACTATGAGTGTGTCTTTTTTGTGTTCAAGCTCAAGGGTCTGCGGATCAACTGGGACTGGTGTGACGTAGCTGTTTTTAAACTTCATCTGGCCTTCCTCATCGTTTCCTAAGACCATAGATATGTTTATTGTGTTGTGGGAGGCCTCAACTTGCAGGTCCTCTTGCGTGAACCCAGAAACATCCGCCTCAAGAACAACATAATCCTTTTCCTCCCTTAGTTCAGCGTGTAGTTTCAGAGAAACTGGCATGTGTTTTCTGTGACGTTTGAAAAATGGGGTTACTGCAATGTCTTCCACCATGTACCTGTGGTGTTTCGCAGATGCAACGTCTTCCATAAAAATAGATTGGACGGGAGCTTATTTAAGTTTGGACTCAAGTGCCTTGCTGAACGCGCTCCAGTCTTCGTCAAGTGTCTGTACCGCCTTTTTCAGGCTTCCCATCGGGTCGTCTGAGTCAAGGTGCACCCTGAATTGTTTTTTTAGTGGGTGCGGCTCGTACCAGTATGCGTCTACGCCGTTTTTCGTAAGAGCTCCAACGAGTGCGAGCGGAACCTCTTTCTCGTTGAATTCAAGCTCTAAACTGTCCTTTCCTTTTTCGATTATCTCGCAGTCCATCTTTAGAAATCACTCACTTTACCGTAGTCTAACGCTATTTTGCGGGCGTCTATCTGGCCGCATCCTCCGCACTCGAGTTTGTCTTCGCCTTTGTCGGATTTGTTTAGCGGTAGCCTGCATCTTCTGCAGAACGCTTTTACGACTCCGAACTCGCCTTTTGTGGAAAGGTCGATTACTTCGTCGTCCATCTTGATTATTTTGGCCTTGATTATGTCGCCTATCGCCACCATATCTTTGGGGTTTTCCACGAATTTGTCCGCGATGTTTGAGACGTAAAGTAGTGTTCTCGCGTCTACTGTGCCTTCAACACCCTGTATCTTGCTGACGACGACTATCGCCATCTTCTGTTTTAGAGATACTACCTCGCCGAATACTACGTCGCCTAATGATAGTTTGGGTATTGTTTTGCCCTTGACTTCTGCGACGTGTTTTTCGATGTCTATTGATTTTATCCCTAATTTGGAGGCGTATATTTTCCCGTCTTCAGCGTATGTGCCGTCTCCGGCCGTGAATTCCTCGATTGTCCCTAGATAGTCCCCTATCATTACTTTTTCATCCATTTTTCAGAACAATATAATAGTAAATAAGGCATTATAAACAGCTAATATCTGTAGTAACCGGGCTTATATGGGCCTTCCTGGGGCACTCCGATATAATCTGCTTGTTTTTTGGTCATTTTAGTGAGTTTAACGCCTATTTTTTCAAGGTGTAGGCGGGCAACATCCTCATCCAACTTTTTAGAAAGTGTGTATACGCCAACATCATACCTGTCTTTGTTTTGCCAGAGGTCAATTTGTGCCAGAACCTGGTTTGTGAAACTATTGCTCATGACAAAAGAGGGATGACCGGTTGCACATCCAAGGTTTACAAGACGCCCCTCAGCAAGTAAAAATATGCAGTGGCCGTCGGCAAATATGTATTTGTCAAATTGAGGCTTGATGTTTTCGACCTTGATGCCTTTTGTCTCATTTAGTCTGTCGACTTGGATTTCATTGTCGAAGTGCCCGATATTACATACTATCGCTTGGTCCTTCATCTTACTCATGTGGTCTGCTGTTATGACATCGCAGTTTCCAGTTGCTGTCACGTAGATGTCTGCAACACCTAATGTGTCCTCGACTGTTGTTACTTCATAGCCTTCCATCGCAGCCTGAAGCGCGCAGATTGGATCGATTTCCGTCACTATCACCCGCGCCCCGAACCCGCTCATAGATTGTGCGCAACCTTTTCCGACATCACCATATCCGCAGACTACAACGGTTTTTCCAGCTATCATGACGTCTGTTGCTCTTTTTATCCCGTCTGCAAGAGATTCGCGACAGCCATATAGGTTGTCAAACTTTGATTTTGTAACAGAATCATTCACGTTAATTGCGGGAAATAGT
>CAYXON010000040.1:0-7881 GCA_964467145.1 uncultured archaeon
CCGCATACCATGTGGGTATATTCGGTGTCGTGAAGAATGAGCCCACAAAACCTGCAAGCTCGCACAACATAACCCACAGAAAAACCCACAAAACATCAGACCTCTTAGCGCTCATACCTCACCAATTAATTCATAACACGGGGGTTAGCTTTTATGCGATTTTCTATTATGAATGGGAATATGAGCGTTGTCATAACTGAAGTTGCGACAAGCGCTGAGAAAACCTCAACAGGTATCAACTTTGCTGAATATGCTGTGATGGCCATTATGAGCTCAACTGCCCCGCGTGAATTCATTCCCCAGCCAATAATATAAAGTTGGCTCCAGCTCAACTTAGTCAACGGCTTGAGAATCATAGTTCCCAAAACCTTTCCTGCGCAGGCGACCAAGACCGCACCTACAAACAAACCAGGGTTAACAAGCAACATATTGAAGTCGAAGTTAAGCCCGATGTTTATGAAAAAAAACGGTGCAAGAAACGCGAGGGTAATAAGCTTTAACCCCTCAAAAATCTCATCCTCCTCAACCCGGTCAGCATTAAGATTGCTCTTCCTCCTTGTGATAATCAACTGAATCAGAAACCCACCCATAATAGCACCTATCAAATACCCGAGATGCAGAAACTCAGATAAGCTGACAAGCCCGAACATCATAATCAGAACAAGCATGAAAAAGTCCACGTCCGTCTCCTTGCGCTCAATATATGTGAGGACTCTTGAGCCGATGCTAAACACCAGAAAAACAACAAGGCTGAAGAACACTATGTCAAGCGGCAGGTAAATCAACTCCATGTTAGCGTCAACGTGGGCCAGCCCCAAGACAATAACCATGCCCAAAACCTCGATGATGTCGTCTATGGCTCCCGCACCAAGTATCACCGCAGCAACCCTTGATTTTATCACCTTCAAATCCATCAGCACCTTGACTGTGGTGCCCTCAGCAGTCACAGACAAGCATATGCCAAATATCAAAGACGATATGATCGGGTCAAACCCCCCCGACGATATCATATCCCCGAAAAAAAGGTATAGGAAACCGAATCCCAGGATGAACGAGAAAAACGCAGAGGAAAACGCAATCAAGAACGCGTCTTTCGCGCAAGACATGACCTTCCTCAGGTCAATCTCCCACCCAGCCAGGAAAAGCAAAAATATTATCCCCAGCTGCGACAGGGAATCTATCAAAGAAAGCGATGGACTGTCAAATATTGCGGCTTTCAGCACCGGCACGCCAAGTGCTATACCGACAGATATCTGAGAAACAACAGCCGGAACCCCCAGCCTTCTGAGAATCTCCTTAAGGGCGAAAGAAGCGACAAATACGAGCGTAAGCACCGCAAACAGGTTCATGTCAGAGATACTATTTCCCCCCAGTAAATATTAATCCTGAAACCACCCAGAACTGGGGCACCCCCTTTTAAGGCTATAATCCGTAGTTAATACCAATAGATTCCCCAAAAGGAAAAGGTGAAGTAGTTCGTGAGAATTTTTTTAGTGTTTTCCCCATCTATCAGCCCCTTAATCAATTGTGCCTTTTAGGGAATTGAATAACGCAAAAAAGGAGGTGATAGAGTATGCCAAAAGACTTCGGAAGAGGTGCAGGTGGTGACCGTGGAATGCACGACGCAGTATGTAGCGAGTGTGGAAAAGAATGCCAGGTCCCATTTAAGCCAACACAGGGAAAACCAGTGTACTGCAGGGATTGCTTTGCAAAGAAAAGACCAAGACGCTAAAACAAAGCCCGTAAAATAATGCAGAAAAAAAACTTATTCTATTTTTTTTATTTTTTATTTTAAACAAAACCACAGCTAAGGCTCTAACCAACGTATAATACCTTAATGTTCCAAAATAATTATATGATTCAAGCCCAGGGTAGGCGGAGCCAGAAAAGCGAGTACACACTTATAGAAGAGTATGTTCGGGCGGAGCTTGTTAGGCGGGGTTCCTTCAAAGAGGATGGCATAAGGGAACGGCCTGAGACGACACGATTTAATAGTATGGCTGTGATGTACGCTAGTATATTCGCATCAATGCATGAAACCGGAGGCGCACTAACTCTTGATGAGTCAAAGCAGGTGATGACATCGATACTTGATGTGACCCGTTTTGGCTTTAAGCAGGGTGGCGTGTACTCCAGCTCCAACTGCACCGATTTATCAGTTGGGTGGATTTTTTCCCTGAAGTCTGAGCAGGATTTTCTCAAAACAGTTGGGGAAGAGGTGGCGAGGGCTGTCAGTCAAGCCAAAAGAGGTGGTGCGTCAGTCCATGAGATGACTAATTTCATACAGCTTGAGGGCAGGGTAATCTCTGACGAGACGGACCGAATGGTCAAGCTTACTTGGCCAGAACCGCGTTATGACACTACCGCCAGATGCATGATGGATGAGAGCAGGTGGACGACATTTAAACGCCTTTCTGAACGTCTACCCGAGAAAGTTAGACAGAGATTCGTGAAATAGGATCTAAGGTTCTATCTCGTACACGTCTATTATCTTCTTCTCTGGGCCGCTTTTTATTTTCGCAGTGACTTTGATGTATTTCTCAAGTCCTGACCCGACTACTTTGTTCTTCAGCAGGTTGTCGACCTGGAATATGCCTGCGGAGTTGCTCATCTCGATATCGACTGTCAAGGGCTTCTCCTTTGAGTAGCTGATGTGGACTCCCTTGATTGAGAGCGCAGACACTGAGTAGATGCTTTTGTCTCCTATGTTGAACGGTATCCTGCTTCTGCCTTCTGCCATGTCAAGTGCGTCCGCAATCCTCACAACCCCAGCCTCTATAGTGAGCGGTCTCACACTTGTCGCATGAGCCAGTATAGCGTGCAGGACTTCCCCGAATATTATCGTCGCCTCCCTCATGTCGTAGACGCCCTCAAGTAGTCTTTTCAATATTGGGGCGGCTACTGGTATGCTGAATCTGACGTGGTCATCGCGGTGGACGACGTGACCGACGTCATGGAGGACTGATGCGAGAAAAATCACCACTTCTGCATCCTCTACTTTCATCTTGTGGTCTTTCACAATAGACGGTTCAACGCCTGATTTGACAAGGTTTCTGAAAAGGAGAAGCGCAGCGTTTGTGACTATCGCAACGTGTGTGGGGCCGTGGTCTGCCATGTGCTCCCTGTCGATTGCGACGACGTTACTTGACGTCCAAAGTGTCTGGAGCTCAACGTCCGAGTTGACCCTTTTGAGCAACTTCTCAAGCTTTTTGTTACTGCCTGAGGGTATGTTAACTGTCATATTAAGAAATAGGGGATGTGCCAATATAAGGGGGATAGCCCAAAATACTCGGCAAAACCTTTTGATACAATGGGCTTATATGACTGCTCCCATGCACCGCCAGTTGACCTCCGCAGTCAGTGTTTTCTCGTCGACGACGCAGGCTGGCATACAGCCGTCCAAGTATGCCTCAAGGTCTATCCACCAGGTTTTTGTGACGTCGTTTCTGAATCCGCTACTTAATAGTTTCCCATGTTTGACGCAGTCGCTTGCCTCAGCTATCTTGAAAGCCTGCTGGAATGTCAATGTCTCTGATTGGCCTGAGACGCAGCATACCTTAGATTCAAAACCGATGACTTCCCCCTCGTTTGTGACTTCCCCTATGCATGAGTCTGAATCAACTACTTCACCGCCTTTTCCATCGCAGTCGCTGGATGTTATGAGCGTTGGATTCCTCCTTCCGCTTATGGCGGAGACTACGCTCCAGTTTGACAGTCCGACGCTGAGGCTCACCCTCATTGAGCTGCCGTCTTCTGAGGTTGCGTAGTATTCTGTGTTGACTTTGAAGCATCCGACGCAGCTTAGGACTTCGACGCCCGTGACGTTCAAGTCTTTTCCGCCGGCTTCTTTGTAAAATGGCGCGCCAAAGATGAAGTCCCTGACAATTACAATAGCATCATCCTTTGACGGGTCGGATTCATTCAGCGTTTCTTCTCCGCATTTTTCCTCCCACACCCTTAGGCATTTGTTTTTGGCCGCACACCAGCTATATCCAGCAGAGCCTATGCACCCGTGCTCGTCCTTGTCCCCGCCCAAAAGCGGTTCTTGCATGTCGCAGACGTAGCTGCAGCCTTGTCCCCTCGGTAGGTACTTCCAGGAGCCCCCCACACATATTGGGACTTCAGTGTCTTTGTTCTGTCTTTCACAGCATTCGTCCCTTCCATCTGGGCTGACTGTCCCGCAGCTATCTCCTACTGTTTGCTCACCTAAAAGTCCGCTTATATTGAGTATAACCAATGCTGCCGCGACCAAGACCGCAAGTCCTAAAATGATTGTTTTTTTGCCTGACATAACATGAATCACCTATGATATTGATTTGTCTGCGGTGGTAAAAAACACCCCTTGTTTTCTTCGGTAAATTCCGAAGATATCATTTTAGGTCTGCGACATCGTCTCTTAGGCTTTTCAGCGACTGGTGCATGTCTAGGTGCAGTACCTTCAGTTCTTTGTTGTTTACGTCAAGGTCCGTTATGTCTTCTTTGAGAAGTCTTATGGATTGGTGGAGTTCTAGGTGGAGTTTTCTCAGTTCGTCCATGTTTTTTTTCAATAAGTCGTCCTCTGAGCTCATCCGTTTCATGTGGACTATTATGAAAAGCAGTATCAGAAGCTCTATTATCATCAAAAGCATCTCGACTGAGACTACCATTCCTTCAAAAAATTCAAAGTTCATCTTTTATTCGGCTCCGTTGGGGCAGAGTTCGCAGTCCACTTTCTTGCAGTTTATGACCTTGTCTGCTCCCCATTTTATCCCGTATTCCTTGAATGCATCGAGTATGTCGCAGGCGTCTTTTCCCTTTTTTGTGAGGGAATAGTTTACCCTGGACGGTATTGTCGCAGTGTCTTCTTTTCTGTTTACTAGTCCGTCAACTGCCATCTCTTTCAGCCTGTCTGAGAGGACTTTACTGCTTGTGCCGTCCAGCTTTCTCATAAGATCCATGAAACTCAGTTTTTTGCTCTTGGCGGTGTAAAGCTCCTTTATTATCATGATTGTCCAGCGCTTGCCCAAAAGCCTTATAGTATGTTTAATCGGGCATAGACTGCTTAAATTTTGTTTTTTCTCGTTTTTCATGCTGGATTAGGTAACCTAATTGATACTATATGATATAAATAACAGGCATTAACATAATCTCTAGAAATGGAGGTGAACGTGATGGGACCAGGTTGCGGACCGTGCTGCAGATAAACTAACAAAATTTTTCCCTTTTTTTTTATTATACCTTATACTCTATTCTAATTTATCTATCCTACCATATCACCTACGTTATTGCTTTTTCTGAATATTTTAACCATAAAATATGCATAATGGCCATATATTATTCTATTTAGCATAATATTATGCGATAAGTATTTATATACGAATTAACGATTGTTATCTTAGGTGATTTTAAATGGCAAAAAACTACAAACAAGAGACGAAGACTCTTCACTCCGGACAGGTTCCAGACCCCACAACCCTATCAAGGGCAGTACCCATATACCGGACATCAAGCTACGTGTTCAAAAGCACAGAACATGCCGCTAACCTTTTCGGTCTGAAAGAACTCGGCAACATCTACACCCGCCTGATGAACCCGACAACGGACGTTTTGGAAAAAAGGCTCGCAGACCTTGAGGGCGGCGTCGGAGGATTGGCGGTGTCATCCGGGACAACAGCGATATTTTATAGCATAATAAACCTCGCAAGGGTAGGGGACGAAATACTATCGTCCAAACAACTATATGGTGGGACCTTCACACAATTCAACAACATCCTCCCTGATTTGGGGATAAAGGTGAACTTCACAGAAGATGATGAGCCCGACAGTTGGGGCAAAAAAATAACTGACAAGACTAAGGCCCTGTATTCAGAGACCATAACGAACCCAACACTCGATGTTCCCGACTTTGAGGCGATATCAGAGATAGCCCACGACAACGGCATACCCTACATAGTGGACAGCACATTCACGACACCAGCACTTCTCAGACCCATAGAACACGGAGTGGACATTGTAGCGCACTCGCTCACGAAATGGATAGGCGGCCACGGCACGGCAATAGGTGGTGCATTAGTTGATTCCGGAAAATTCGACTGGAGCAAATCGGAAAAACACCCGCTTCTGACAGAGCCTGACCAAAGCTACCACGGAATAAGATACGCACACGACCTCGGAGACCTGACACCCCTCGCATACATACTGCGCGCAAGGCTTGTGCCGCTTCGAAACCTCGGCGGCTGCATCTCACCAGATAACTCCTGGATATTCCTGCAAGGACTTGAGACACTACCCCTCAGGATAAAACGCCACAGCGAAAACGCAGCGAAGGTCGCGCAGTACCTGCAAGACCACGACTCCGTAGAATGGGTCAAATACCCTGGCCTTGACACCCACCCAACACACGAAAACGCCAAAAAATACCTGAAAGACGGGTTTGGCGGCATGGTAGTGTTCGGGATAAAAGGCGGCAAAAAAGCAGGTGAAAAATTCATAAACAACCTAGAGCTGTTCTCGCACGTTGCGAACGTAGGCGACGCCAAAAGCCTGGCGATTCACCCGGCAAGCACGACACACAGCCAACTTGACGACAAACAACTCGCAGAGGCTGGGATAACGCCCGAGTTCATAAGGCTTTCGATAGGCCTTGAGAACATAGACGACATAATCTCAGACCTGGACGACACCTTCAAAAAAACACGGTGAGGCTTAAATTGACGGACACGAAAAAATCAGTTGGGGTCGTGAAGACCAAGCACTTCCGTTTCAGGGAGCTGCAGCTCGACTGCGGGAAAAAACTTAGAGACGTGCAGATAGCGTACGAGACATACGGGCGGCTTAATCGCGAGAAATCCAACGCGATACTCATCTGTCACGCACTGTCCGGCGACGCCCACGCAGCAGGCAAGCACAGGAAGAACTCCAGAAGAAAGGGATGGTATGATGTAGCGGTGGGCCCTGGCAAAACATTTGACACCCGCAAGAACTTCATCATCTGCGCCAACGTGATAGGTGGTTGCAAGGGCTCGACAGGCCCATCATCAACAAACCCGAAAACTGGAAAACCCTACGGCTTAACCTTCCCGCAGATAACAGTGTCCGACATAATCCGGGCGCAGAAGAAGCTGCTCGAACACCTTGGAGTGAAAAAACTGTTCGCAGTCACTGGCGGAAGCCTCGGAGGAATGCAGGCTCTCCAGTGGACCATAGATTATCCGGACTCTGTTGAGCGCGCGATAGTGATAGCTGCGCCCGCCAAACAATACCCGCTGGGGATAGCGTTCCACGAGATTGGCAGAAGAGCGATACTGAACGACCCAAAGTTCAGAAACGGCCAATACTACGGCCTGGGACAGCCCAAAAACGGGCTGAGCCTGGCAAGGCAGGTCGCCCACATAACGTATCTGAGCCAGCAGGCGCTTGAGCGGAAATTCGGCAGGAAAAGGAAGAAATCCAAAAAACAGTTCGGCACAGAGTTCGAGGTACAGAGCTACCTGGACTACCAAGGCAAACAGTTCGTGAAACGCTTTGACGCCAACAGCTACCTCTACATAACCAATGCGATAGACCAATTCGACCTCACCGCAGGCGGCCGGAAGAAACTTAAGGACGTGCTAAAAACTGCGAAGGCAAAGTTCCTGCTGATATCGTTCACAACAGACTGGCTGTATCCGCCGTCCCAGGTGCGGGAAGTCTATGAAGGGCTCGCGGAAGCCGGCGTGCAGTCGCTGTATCGTGAGCTTGACATACCCTACGGCCACGACAGCTTCCTCGTCTACAACAACACACTCGGCAACGAACTTCTGAAATTCATAAACGAGAAGTAAAAACCAGTAACCAATCAGTTACTAAATGGTTTTTGTAGTGCAAGGCAGAAATACATATGATGGCTAAGCGCAAGATTAT
>CAYXON010000041.1:0-7818 GCA_964467145.1 uncultured archaeon
TGAATATGAAGTAACTAATGTATTTATTTACCATTAACTGCTATTTTTTTGTTGATACTCCTGTATGAAGGTTATATCTCTTCTAATTGTATTTTTCCTTGCTTCTAATGCGGTCGCCTGGGATGACTGTCCGTTTGGGTTAGTGAACGATTCAGAGCCTGGTCTTTGCGCAAGATATGCTGACCTAAACTCCGACCAACTATGCGACCATTCAGAACCACCCCCCTCAAACACTCCTGCTCAGTCCGCGCCTATGACAACACTAAAGACTGTCTCCGTCCCGACCCAAAATGTTGAGGTAATATCGCGCAGGTCATATAACCTGATAATGATAACTGTCGTCACAACTGCGGCATACATCTTAACGTTGTATCTCTCACGCAGGAAGACGATATCTATTATTACTCACAGAAGAATATGGAATGTGATACTGTTGGTTTCATTTCTATTTTGCGGGCTTCTGGGTGTTCTTCTCATAGCGCAGATAAGTTACGGGGTAACGATAAGGCTGCCGTTTAACATGCTCTACTGGCACGTTGAGGCGGGGGTTCTGATGATGGTGGTGTCAGTCTTCCACATGTTGTGGCATATTGACTACTACAAGTGTATGTTGCTGAAAAGTCCAGGAAAAAAGTGTGACAAACAGTAGTTTTTAATCAGCTGTGGGTTTTACGCTTCCGCACCAGACGATTAATAGCGTGCACCCTTCAGCTCCTGTTGTGACTTGGTGGATGTCTTCTGTGTTGTTTTCGAGGAACTCGCCTTTTGAGTGTTTGCCCTTAGCGTCAGTGAATGAGCCCTCAAGTATGTAAACCCACTCATAGTCATCGTGTCTGTGTGCTTTATCCTTGAAGTTCGGCTTTATTCGCATTATGTCTGCCTGAAGCCCCCATTTGCGGTTTTCTGCAAGGGGTTTTCTCATTATGCCTTCCCTAACGTTTACCCATTTCTCGTCTTCCATGGCTCAAAATGACGTTTCAAAACATAAAAACCAAAAATAATATGCAATATGAAATATCGACAAGTATAAATATGGCTAAATAGAATATTTTATTTGTTGGCTGTGGACCTCTAGGCGCTGTGGTGAGGACCACAAAATGAAATTTGAATCAATATTTCAGGGAATTGAGGCGAAGCTTTTTGACCTAAACCTATTCATACGGTACTTCGACCTAAGCGACCTCGGATTTTCCGCATGAAGACGTATAAATCCGTACAATCTAGTATAGTACGCAATGAAGACGTTCAAACTGGAAGATGACACTCGAAGCTTTGAATATTGTGTCCTTAAATGCCCTGCATGTGCGAGCATATTCCGCCACGACCTAACACTTGACGCATTCGGCAAACACATAAAAAACAGGATGTGCCACGTCTGCGGATTCAAAGTCCCAGTCGACGACAGACATTGCCTCGACAAAGACCCTATGCTTGGGGAATTCAGATGTGAATTCAAATCCGCAAAAGAAGTCTGAAATAAACTACTCTTGGCTGCCTTTGGCTTGGGTTATCTTCTTCTTCCCGCCCCAATCAATGTACATGACCTCTGCGCCATCCTTTATGAAAGCCTTAACCTCAGGGTCGGTTGGGACATCAATGTCGAATGTCTCATAAGTTGTCATATCCATCATCTGCAGCTTGTCACCGACTACTGCAAGAACCTGAGCAATCTTCTTCTCAAGGACTGGAGTCTCAACCTTGTCGCTTGCGGGTTTTATCATGCTTCTTCTGCTGTCGTCAAAAACGCCTATCGCATCTATCCTAACCCTTGCTCCGCCGTGTTTTCCAGGCTTACTGTGTGTCATACCTGTTATTTTGCAAGGTGCATCCTCTACCATGACGTACCTACCAGGTTTCATCGTTCGGAGTTCAACAATCCTTTTTTCCATGCTCTATACCTCAAAAAACAATAGAATTAATATGTATTCCGCCTTTAATAAAGGAATCCTCAGTTTTTATTAACTTAGCTTTCCTATTTTAAAATGGTGGGTTTGGCTTGGGGTGAACTGGCGGTATGAAAAACACCTCCTATGTTCATAATCTGGATTACCACACCAAAAGGACATGACACCTTTTGTAAAACTTTCACCTCACAAACCTGCCAAAAACCCTTTTATTTCCTCCAGCATAATACTTTGTCTAGGTGATTACGTTTGGATAAATTCATAAGGCCATCATGGGATGAGTACTTTGCAAACATAGCGGGAGACATAGCCCTCAGAAGCACATGTTTCCGAAGACAAATCGGGGCACTTGTCGTAAGCCAAGACCACGAGATAGTCGCATCAGGATTTAACGGAAACGTAAGAGGTGGCAAACACTGCGACGAAATAGGATGCATCAAGGAGAAGATGGGATTCAAAAGCGGCGAAGGAAACGACTGGTGCACAGCAGTACACGCAGAACAGAACGCGCTTCTTCAGGCAGGCAAACAATCAAGGGGCGCGACCCTTTACGTTAACGCGTTCCCGTGCAAGATATGCGCAAGGCTCATAGTCAACTCAGGAATAAAAAAAGTCGTCATAAGTGGGGAATATCCCGACACCGACGGTCTTAAGACCCTCGAAACATGCGGTGTGGAAGTCAAGCACGTCATATTCAAAAAATGAGCAAAATAATAGGCTTGATAGGCAAGATAGCATCAGGCAAAACAGTCGTCGCAGACTACTTAATAAATGACAAAAAAGCTGGATACCATCGGTTCAGCGATGTTCTACGCGATGTCCTTGAACGACTTCACCAACCAAATGTTCGCGAAAACCTCCAGAAACTCGGCGTAGCTTTAAGGGGTGTGTTCGGCGACGGGCTTCTTGCCGAGATACTAAAGCGCGACATACTAGCTGATAAATCCGAAATAGTCGTCGTTGACGGCATAAGGTATCAGGACGAGTTCGACATGGTCAAGGGACTTGGCGGAATAATACTATACGTCACAGTACCTGACAGGACAAGGTACGAGCGGGTTGTCTCACGCGCGACAAGGGGCGAGGCAGGACTAAGTTTTGAAAAGTTTCTAGAAAACGAGTCCTCAAAGACAGAGTCGCTGATTGACGAACTGGGTTCAAAGGCAGATCATATACTTGAAAACACAGGCACACTAGAAGACCTTAAGGCTCGTGTTGAGGAGATTATTGGATAATTGGCAGGTTTCTTAACATTTCTGCGTTAACTAACTTAGTGTCTTTTGTAATGTCTCCTGTCCTTATTATGTGGATTACTGGTGTATTGCTTGCTGCAGCTATCAGATTTACCACTTCACGGTTGATTCTTTGGTGACGTCTTATGTTTTCTGGATCTGGGTTCCTGTATCTTTTACCTGACTCGTTGTCTTTGACCCTTCTTGCTTGTATGGCTTCTTCTGAGTCCTCTATGAGTATTATCCCACATGGCAGGAGTTGTCTGAACATTTCAGGTGTCATCCCCGGCATGTATCCATCTGGTGTTTCGATTGTTGCGTGGGTGTCGATTATTGTAAGTTGTCTCATCGACATCCTTGCTATGTCTTCCATTACATGTGCTCGTGTCTCGTCTTGCTCTTTCACTGACAGATTTCTTATCTCATCCCTTTCCAGTCTTGGATACTTACTTAGGAGCGCTGCATACATCTCGTCGCCTATGTTGACATATCCAACATTTATTCCCGTGATTTCATCTCTTGCTTTGTCTATTAAGTAGCTTTTCCCGACCCCCGCGACTCCAAGTGCGAAAAAGCATGGTCTGTGTTTTTGCCCCCTAATTGTTCGAAACTCTGTGAGCTGTTGTCTAAACCGCTGGGGGTCGTCAATTTCCGCTATATGGACGTCTTCTGAGAGTCCTGGTAACTCAACTTGCTTGGGTGTTGATGGAATATGCCCTGTTGTTGTCAGCTTTTTGATTATCATTACGCTATAATTATTCTATCTCCAGCGTCACAGTGTTAGTCCTCGAAATTGTAGCATCTGGATAAAGGCGCATGACCTCCTCTTCAATTCTGTCCAAGACAGCTATCTTGACCATGAGACTTTTGAATTTAGGGTCGTTTATGTCAAATTCGGAAAGCCTTATGTCATGTACTGTGTAACGTTTCTTGTTATACGCCTCAACTGCGGTGTATGTGATTTTTTTGGTATCCAACCTCATGCCGTAGACTATCACGACTTCAGGGGGCTTTATTGATATCCTCTTAGGCATCACAATCTTGACAGGAGCAGACGAAACTATTTTAGCCTTTTTAGGCGCGGACTTTACCTCAGAAACCTTTTTAACAGCCTTTTTAGCTATTTTATTTGTTTTTTTACCTTTTACAACCATTCAGACCCCTTAATAATCATAGGCTTCAGGCAATAAAAGTCGGCGAAAAACCGCCACTTTTCCATAGCTCACTAAGGTAACTGGTTTATTAACAGACTCCAACTTACTGTTGGGGGAACGGTTGGGTTGAATTACATTCAACCCAAAAAATGGACAACACAAAAATATTCGATGGACTATACGCGATGACGCTCGCAGTCGTCATGCTGTCAGCGTACCTAACCTAAGCATTTATCAAAAGAAGATGCCTATATCCTAAATGTATGGCGTTAAAACAGGCAAGGGAGCACCCGCTCCTTAACCCACCGCCGCCTGGCAGGTTATGGGACCCTCAGATTATACCTCCCTCAGACGCTAAGCTGATGCTTGAACGTCTTCACAAGTGCCGACAGGAGGTTAGCGGCTCTACAGTAGCTTCACTTCTTGTTAAGCTTAATGAAATAGGCTTGGATGTGCAGGTCACAGACGATGACGTTGGCATGATAAACCGTGACATAGACAATGGTATAAAGACTGCAGAGTCTGCAGATGGTGTTCGCTCTTCTGAGGTGTGGTGGATGATTTGGGATTATTATCACTTGCAGAAGCTGAGCCGCCCAAGGGAGATAACTGACGATGTCAGGAAGATAATGTATGATAAACTTGAGCATGAGCGGTTCTTAGGGCTTAATTTTGGGGTTGCTGCCCTGCATTTTATGCTGCGGGAGATTGGTCTTAACACCTCAGTCAAAGGCGATGAGCTTGAGAAGATGGTTGGTAAAATAGACCACTTCAGGAATGTTGGAAACGGTAGGGAAGTAGCATTTGCAATATATCACCTCAAAAAACTGGGTGTTGACATAACGCCTTCAAAAGAGGATGAGCAGCTTATGTGGGCGACCCTTGACGAGGCGAGGACAGGGGCAAAAGTGCATCTGAAAGGTGCTATGCCCGATATGTACTACTACATAAAAAAACTATTTTATCTCGACCAGCCGGGAAGTCCTGACATGCCGCCGCTTAAAAAAATCGCGTGAACTATTTTTTTGGTTTGAATATCCTCGGCACTTCCGGGATTCCTATTGCAAATGCTGCAATCAATATAATCCATCCTGCCGTTGTCCACTCCACGCCGGTTATGTAGCTTGCCGCAAGTATGCCCATGGCGAAGGCGCCGAAGACCTTTGAAAAAACAAACAACAGGAAAAGATTTCGTGGAAGCTGCTGCACTGCACTGATTTTGTCCATGTACCAGTTAACTAAGCCCATATGTACTAATTTATTCTGCTCGTTTAAGAAGCCTAGTATGAGACGCCTTTAAGGTTGACTGTCCGCCCCTTTTTAGCATTTCTTATCTTGGGCCTGGACCTCCTTCTCGTGCCTGCAAGCCTTCTTTGTTTTTTGCTCCTGTTAGCGTACTCTTGCTTTAGCATCAGTTGTTTATTAGACATTTCCTTAGGGGGCCTGTTGGATTCCCTTATCTCGAAGAATATCCTCATAGGGTCTTCGCAGAGGTGGTAGAGTTTGTCACCCCTCAAAAGGTTGGATAAATGCTTGAGTATTTCGTCTTTTCCCTGGTTGCTGAACCTCTTCCCCCAGTTTCCCATACACCAGATATGTGATAACCCAAATATATTTACAGCGGCACATAAGTAAACAGCATGAAAACAGACTTCAAGGACTCGCTGATGCCTGTCAAGGACATAATGTCCAAGCTTTCAACAGAGCTCTATGACGTCGGCAGGTACCCAACACCTGGGTTTCAAAGCTACAGCGCAGGCGCTGACGCGGTCGTCGCATCAGCTAAAAAGATAACAAACGCTTACGGGGACTTCAAGAACCTGATAGTCGTCGGATGCGGCGGCTCAATATCAAGCCTTGACGCACTATACACCGCGTTGATTATGTACTCCAAACCAGGCGAATACTCAGACCCAGCTAAGCGGCTGTTCATAGTTGACAGCCAGGAGCCGGGACCGATAAACAAGATACTCCTGGGGTGTGGCAAAGAAGATTCGCTCGTTCTTGCGATAAGCAAGTCCGGCAACACACAGGGCGTTCTGGATGTCGTTGGCGTATTTTCAGAAAAAGGCTATAACATTGCGGCAATAACATCAAAAGATGGAATACTCAGGGGGGTCGTGGAGGGTGCGATAAAAAAGAAGGGTCTCAGCGACAAGGTGTCAGATTTGATAGTAGAACACCCTGAAGTCGGGGGCAGATACTGTGGACGAACTAATGTTGCGACACTTCCGCTTGCACTCATCGGCGTCGGTAAACAGCACCTTCAAAGTCTTGAGGACGGCGCACAAAACATGTACTTCAAAGTAAATACTGGCGTTCCACTGCCAGATAATCAAGCACTTCATCTTGCCGCATCTCTTAAGATCTTTGAGGACAAGGGTAGGGATCAGGTCTTCGCACCCATGTATAGCCACTTATTGTCTGGATTTTCGCACCTTATCACCCAGCTAATGCATGAGAGCAGCGGGAAAGCAGGTGTGGGCCAGACGATGCTCACGCTCGTCGCGCCTGAGTTCCAGCATAACACGAGCCAGCGGATGCTTGACGGCAAAAACAACGTATGTGTAGTGTTCTTCACAGTGGAAAAGCATGACTCACAAGGTCTTAAGACCCTCGATGGCATCCCCCTTGGTAAGGCATTACATTTCGAATATCTTGGCGCAATTGGTGCTGCAAAAAAGAAGAAGATACCTTCTTTCACAATCTCTGCTGAGGAGCTAACGCCTTATTGTGTCGGGGAGCTGATGGCTTTCTCACAGTACGCATTCGGAGTGTATCCTGCGCTTC
Organism: uncultured archaeon; assembly: GCA_964467145.1. Classification (GTDB taxonomy): domain Archaea; phylum Altiarchaeota; class Altiarchaeia; order IMC4; family SCGC-AAA252-I15; genus JAHIYG01. The sequence continues at coordinate 7,081 of CAYXON010000041.1, forward strand.
TCAGGCGCGTCAACCCGTACGACCAGCCTGCTGTTGAGGCAGGTAAAAAAATATCTCGGCAGCTCAGGAAAGATTACCTAAAGAAATAAAAAAAAGTTTTTGTGGTGGGCTTGTCAGCCCACCAGACTGTTTAGTATATGAAAAGCATATCCCTGTATTTTGGGACTGGCCAGAACCTATCCTCCACAGTTGCCTCAAGCTCGTCAACGACTGCCCTGACTTCTATCATCGCCTTTAGTATGTCTTTGCTGTCTTTTTTCATGGCCTTCTCAAGCGTGTCTGTTCTGGCGTAAAGTTCTGAGACGAGTTTTGAAGTCTTTGCAAGGTCCTTTCTCATTGCGTTAATTGTGGTCTTAGGCCCTGACGCGTCTTTCATGGATTTTATGGCTTTGCAGAGTTTCTTCTGTTGCTTGAGTGCGACAGGCAAAAACATGGTCTTTGCCATGTCGAGTGCGCATTTGCCTTCTATGTCGATTGCCTTCTCATACGATTCGTGGTAGGTGTTGTATCTGCTGTTGAGCTCCCGACCTGATAAGACTGCATATTTCTCAAATAGTTCTATGCTCTGTTTGGACACTACAGCTTTTAGTGCTTCCTCGCTGTTTTTTATGTTTGGCAGCCCGCGTCTTTTGGCTTCCATCTCCCACTCTTTGCTGTAGTTGTCTCCGTTGAATATTACCCTCTTATGTTCCTTGATTATGTCGCAAAGGCTTTTCTGCAGTATCTTGTTGAATTCAT
>CAYXON010000042.1:0-7588 GCA_964467145.1 uncultured archaeon
CCTTTGGTGTAGCTCCAAAACATCGTGGCAAGAGCCAACATAGGGTTCAGGATAGACTTAGACAAACTCGCCATCGAATGCTTCAACGTCGAATACGAGCCCGAACAGTTCCCAGGCCTCGTCCTAAGGCTTGAGGACCCCAAGACATCGATACTCATCTTCTCAACAGGCAAGATGGTCATAACCGGCGCCAAAAACATGGAAGACGCCATAAAGGCTGCGCAAACCGCTGAAGAAATGATAAAAAATAATGACGCACAGATACACAGCCAGTAAATCGATGTTTTTTACCCTGTAATTCCCGAGTAATAAACAGTATGCCAGTCAAAGAGGTTGAAAAACAACCCCGTCGGGTACTTCAAGACCCTGAACTACACAAACTACTTAAGGAGCAGTTCAGGCTAGAAAAAAAGAGAGGGTACGAGGTCGACTTCGTCTCAAGGGGGATGGAGACAGTCCACTTAAACGATGAGGAATTCTCATACAACACAATACACGGCGTAAACTTCGGTGATGAAATAACGGGGGCGGTAAAAAGCACACAAGGAGTTGTGAGACTTCTTGACGTCGGCTGCGGACTAGGATATTTCATAACAGACGCCGAACGATTCGCAAGAGAACATGGCTTCGCAGGAAGGTTCGAGGCGCACGGAACCACGATTGCGAAAAAAATATTGTCAAAGGACCCGGACACGCGTGAGAGGCTGGAACTAGACCTTCTCGCAGGCGCGAAGATACACAGGGCACACGCCGAAAACCTCCCCGCCCCAGACGAACACTTCATGATGTTAACTGACACCCAGGGCGCGCTCGCATACTACGACAGCTACCCCCAAAGGAGAATAAACGTCCTCGAGGAATACTGGAGGGTGCTGGCGCCAGGAGGCACAATGTATCTCGCAGACAGATACAAACGAGGATACCTAAACCCAGAAACCCTGACCCAAGATGGTGAGGCACTAAATGAATTTGTCAGAAGACACCCAGAAGCTGTGATAGCAAAGGCTGAGAGAGCCGAACTCGCAGACAGGATACAGATAAGAAAACCAGCTTAGACAGACATTATACCAATTATTTATTAGCATTGAGTGAATGCCTTAAAACTTCAAGTGGTTGTGAAATTTTAATTGCAATATAGGATAAAATCATGCTCGCAGATAAGACAAATACCAGCTTAGGAACATCACCCGCCGCCGAGGGTATCCATACCCTGAAAAACATCTCAAAAAACCAGATCACCATAAAGTGAGACAATAACACACCATATGAGAGTCTGCCCAAAAGAGAACCCATCCGCGACTTAACATTGAATCTCCCAAGATAGTGGAGTAATGGCAGCCCGAAGAAGAAGCCAATCAGGACGTCGGCTGAGTACCTGACGTCAAGTCTTGGGTAAGCCCAAAGACATGCGATGAGCACAGCCGAAACAACCCACGCGAAAACCAGGAAAACAAGTGCTGATGATTTAGTTCGGGTTAAGCTCTTGTTTTTCAGAGAGTAAAGGAGTGAGCCCGCGAGGAATATGAAAAGTGTTCCTGGAAGAAGCCGATATCCAAACGCCTCATTGTTTAGGTACCCCAGAAAAGATATTAAGAAAACTACCATGCTTAAGGCGGACGCAATAACCATCCGTCTCTTAGACACCAGCAGAAATGGGGCAACAATATAGAACTGAACTATCAATGCAATAGCCCAGGAAAGCGGGATTATCAACCTATGGGGAAAGAGAACAGAAAGTGGAACATCAAAACAGGATTTGTCAACATCAATGGCCTGAACGTCAATGAAGAAGTAGTGATTCACTGGCAACACAATAATGTTAGAAAATAGTTGTAGCGGAGCAGCTCTTAAGCTTATGCAGTCAACAAGCAGTATGAAAAGGAGATAAAACACGAATATGACCAGGTACTGAGGGTATATCCTCAGGATGCGGTCGCGGTAAAATCTCACCACACCCCTAAACCCTACCGAACCCCTATTTCTCAGCTTATGAGCCATTGAATAACCTGACAGCATCATAAACACGACCATTGCCGAAACGCCGACAAACCTCCCAAATGGAAAAACCCCCAGGTGAGTCAGCAAAACCATCAAAGCCAGCATAAAACGAAGATAACCAAGCATCCCAGTAGAATAATTTACCTCAAGGAGTTAATATTTAATTAACAATAAAACAAAGTAGTGTAAGCTTATGTGGCTGATAATATCATGTGTTGCGGCGATAGCGGCGACGGCCGCTTGGTCTTATGCACCGAAAAGATATAAACTCGGGAACCTATCACTTATGTTGTGGGGCCTGACGATAATGGTCTTCGTCGACCACGTCCTTGGATATGAAGGCGGCCCATTCATTGAGACAGAGACAGATGGCCTAATCCCGGACGGCACAGTCTTGGGTGTAGCAATGCTGATTCCAGTATTTATTATATGGGAGATACAACTAGTAATAGCAAAACTCAAACAGGATAAGAAATAAAATGGCTTGTTTTACGGCACCAGCTACGGCGGCGATAATCACGACAATATTCAGAAAGAAGATACCAAAGGAGTACCATATAGGATGGTTCAACACACTCATCTGGGGTGGGACCGCAGGCCTCATCCTAGAACATGTAGCCCACGGCGAAATCGTACCATATCCACCGTTTTTAACAGCGATGGCAACACCAGCTGAGACTGCAGTCATGTTATCTGAGATATTGTCCATAGGAGTGCCGATGCTTGCGGCATGCCTTGTAACATGGGCGATAATGGTGTGCGCGAACACGTACTTTACGCAGTCGTCAAAAACAGGGGCTAAACATACTGCTTAGTTTGTTTATAGTAATACACCCTCTGATAGCTCAGAGTTCCCGATTGATTCGCCCAAATCCTTGAATGAGAGTATCGTCTTCCCATCAGGTGATGTTAGCTCCAAATCAGTTATTTTTGAGGGATACTCGTTGTAGACTAGCTTGGTCTTTAACAGATTAAGCGGTTTGCTTTTGAATGTCCAGCTTGAGTGCGAGTAAGAGGCTACATTGAAGGATATGCGCTCCGAATCGTTTTTTCCAGATACTGTGAATGTGGGCGTATCTGATTTATCGCATTTCACTTCCATATCATAGAATACATGCATCTTAACCCCGTCAAAGAAGTGTATATCTCCCCTGAGTTCAAAGTCCATGATGTGTGGTTTGAAATATGTCAGCACCCCACCTTTTTCGAAGTGGAATACCCCCCAATACCACGGGGGTATGGGGGCGTTGACTGACACCCTTTGGAAATACCCTGTGCCTGAGACTGTTTGCCCATCAACAACACCTTTTAGTTTAAGGATATTATGTCTGAGAAGCGAGTAGCTGTAGTCGAGTATTACCTTGTCCTTGAAGTATGTTGGCTGGTTGAACTTATGCTTTGAGCTGCCCTCAACAGTGAAGTCAAATCTGTCGCCTATTTTCACACGCGATTTTGAGCTGTCCACTGTGAAAGACGTCGGCGTCGAAGACTCCGAACTCAGCGAATCCCCCGACATCCTTAGGTTGCACTGCTCAAGTATTAGATTGTGGTGCATCAGCTCTCCATCGAAGTACCACGCCGCAACAACCCCATCCATTAAATCCCCGCAAGTAGTGTGGTTGAATGTAAACTCGCAGTCGTTACAGGTTATCTTCTTTACATTTTTTGTGGACCAAAGTATCATGAGCTGTCTTGGACGCGCAGGGTCTTTGGGGTTGTCGAAGAAAAACAGCCAAAACCACCAAAGCCACGCTCCATGGGTTTTAGACTCCCTATTAAGGTCAAAGACCGCGTCTTTGAAGTTAACATACTCCAAATCCTTTCTCGAAGACATGACCATAAGATAAAGGATAGAAGAAATAAAACTCTGAAAGGTGATTATTTCTGCAAAGCCTATAGCCGGTTATTTTAAGGTTGGACGTCTATTGCTATAATCAGATGGCATTAAACGTTAATTCTCCAGAGCAGAGAGATGTTAGGGGGGGTGTTTCCCTTGAGGCATTCATAGCCTCAAACTGGCAGATACTCACCATCTTCGGGGTTATCGCAGGTATCACCAACTACATGAGCAACGTCGAAAACACCATGTTGGTTACCGTCGGCTTTCTTTTGACATTCATCGTCGAACTTGAGATACTGCTACTTCTCATCAAGACCAAAAACAAAAGCTTCCTCCTGAACGTGTTCACCCTCTTGTCATTAGTGTTCATCATAATATTCGCGGGCGTAATCTATATGAACAACCTGGCTGAAATGTTTTCAGACTTTGGCTTGGCAGTATACCCCGTAGTGAGCGCAAACAAAATCATCATAACCAGAATAATACTTTTGATACCGGTTGGTGTTATAATCCTCGGAATATACAAACACATACACCAGATAGCATCCAGCATCTCCCAAATCCTTGGCAGCAGAAACAAAAGATTCTTCATAGGCTTGTTTTCAGCCATGATAATAATCACGCTTATGGTGGGGTTAGTGAGTCTATTCACCTCAAACACCGAAGACACTCCAGTCAATGCGACAACCACAACCTCAACGATTGAACCAGACACCAACTCAACGATTGAACCAGACACCAACTCAACGATTGAACCAACCACATCATCTACAACAACATTATCATCGCCGATAGCCTGCTACACCAACAAGGACTGCGGAAACCAGACCCTGACACGAATATGCTACCGCGGCAACGTTTATCTGCAGAAAAACACACCCTCATGCCAGAAACCCGGGACCCCTGAGTCCAAATGCAACTACAAAACAGGGTTTGAAGGAGGATCAATCACTACAGAGCCAAACCCTGTTGAAAGATGTCCAAAAAGGTGTGAAAACGGACAATGCTTGGACTAAATGCTAACCTCCGATATTTAGTGGATATCTATCAGTCGCGTTTTAATTTTTTGGCAATCAATACGCTACAGGCCGCTACTAATGCGCCAACCAAAACATTTTCTAGGATTAGTATTATTAGGACCACATAGAAGTGTATCATAGAATATACTGGCACACCCAATACCGGTTTGCCTAGATAGTTACCGACAAAAGTTCCCATACAGATTATCGAAATCCCTGCGAAAGACAGGATAGCACCCTTGGTTGCAGACTTGACTAAACTTTCCTTTAAGGTAACCGCGACATAGACGATAACACCCCACCTCAGCAGCTTCAAAGGTAGGTTAACTGCAGAATAAGACGATACAGGCGGAAGCAAACCAGAAAGAATTAAAAGAACCTCTATGAGGGATAAGAGGATAATCACTGAAATGAAAGGCATTAGAGAAAACTGCTTAGCCACATATCAAATCAGAAAACCTAGAATATAAAGACAAAACATATCAACCCAGATTAGACTTAGACCTAGATTATTTGTAGTAGGTAGCCCCCCCTAACCATTTTGAACCATACATCCATTCAGACTAATATTTATCATCGAAACCCCCAGATGATAATATGCAGTCAGTCATAGGTCCGGACGAACGCAAGAAACAAACCGGGGAAGGCCATGACAGGCTAGGTGAGCTAGAAAAGATACACCTAGTGCCTAAGACCTCTTCAGGCAGATACAAGCAAGTATTCACGTTTGAAGGGCGTATTTACGGCCTACGCTCTAAACCGGTTACCACCCCAGCAGGCGACGCTGCAGTAGACTTCGTCCTTGAGTCAGTTGATGAAAAACCAAATACTAAACCAAGCAGGACTATCCTCGCGAAAGGGATGATGATAATACCCCATTCAACGATACCAGAACTAAGTCACCTCGGCGAGGGCATAAGGACTGCAGAAGTATTTATGGACATCAAAGCAAGGGGGATAGATAAACGATCGCCCCACCCATTGAAGGGCAGAGGCATAGGCACAGTATTTCTGCAAGAGTACGAGAAGACAGCGAAAGAGATGGGCATCGACGTCCTCTACGCGATAGTGGATGAGGAGAACAAAGCCTGCAGAGCATCACTTGATAAAGCAGGATATGAGCGCAAACCAGGAGCATACGCAGTAGATGAGTGGGTGGATTTGCTATACTACAAAAGAATCCAAAAATAGAAGCCAAAGAATCAAAAAAAAGACAGATTAACGGATAAGTTGGTGAAGGTTTAAATAATACAAAATATATTATTAGACATGGGTTGGCTTCAGAAGTCGGCGTTTCTGACAGTTTTTATCCTGATTTCCACAGGCCATGCATGTGCAGAGAGTGCATCAACCCCCTACATCTGGATAACGAACAAAGCAGACAACGACGTATCCCGCCTGAACGCCTCAGACAACTACGCCAGAACAGACTTCCCAGTAGGGAGCGGGCCGTACGGTGTCGCAGTAGACGTAAACGGCGATGTATGGGTTGCAAACCAAGTCAGCAGTACAGTATCACATCTTGACGCCTCAAACAACTATGCAAAAACAGACCATACTGTAGGATTCACCCCATACGGCGTCGCAATAGACGGGTACGGGAACATATGGACAGGTAATTGGGACAGCTACACAGTAACAATGCTAAACGCCTCAGACAACTACAACAGGGTTGATTTCTCAGTGGGAGACGACCCCTGCATGATCGCAGTCGACGGACAAAACAACATATGGGTAACAAACTACCTGGACAATGACGTGTCCAAACTAGACGCCTCAAACGGGTACGCTAGGACAGACTACGCAGTTGGTGGAAGACCAGTTGCTATCGCTGTCGACCTAAACAACAGCATATGGGTGGGAAACTCACTGGACAATGACATGTCAAAACTCGACGCCCTAAATGGATACGCCAGAACAGACTACGCCCTAGGTGGCCAGGGGACTGGAATAGCTGTTGACGGATACAACAACATATGGGTTACTGACCAAAACAACAACAAACTAAGAATGCTGAACTACTCAAATAACTATAGCATGGTAAACTACTCAACAGGCAGCAACCCACGGTCAGTGGGGGTGGATGAAGACAACAACATCATCGTAGTACACTGGGCCGACACGGACGTGAGCATATTCAACGCCTCAAACGGATACGCAAGAGGGGGCACAGACTACGCGGTCGGCAGCCAACCATACAGCCTCGGAGACATCACAGGATTCGCCCGGCAGGTGATAGTCGGAGGATACACAGCAGGCGCAGACGCAACCCCGCCGACCTTCACAGACACCGCAAACCTCACAATAGAGTACGGAAGCCCATCCTCAATAGACATAAACGCTACAGACGACAGCGGCGTTGACTGCTTCACAGTCAACAACACCGACATATTCCAGATAAACTGCACAGGATACATGGAAAACATCACAGGACTCAACCAAGGATATTACCTTCTGAACATAACAGCCAACGACACACTAGGAAACATCGCATCACAGATAATGACCGTTAACGTCACAGACACCACATCCCCGACAACATCATTAAACGAGCCTAAAAACGCCTCCACACAGACTGAAGGCGCCACAACATTCAACTTCACATGCGCCGACACGGGCCAGCTGTCAAACGCCACACTCTACATCAACGCCAGCGGCTGGGCACCAGCAAACACCAGCTCATCCCCGAACAACGGAGCACCCACCTACCTCAGCTACAACCTCGGAATAG
>CAYXON010000043.1:0-7584 GCA_964467145.1 uncultured archaeon
CGGTTGCAGGGCAGTTCTACAGCGGGACGAGTGCTGGATTGATGAGTGAGGTCAGCGGGCTCATAGAAAAAGCCTCTGACAAGACGCGGGCAAAGGCGCTTGTTGTCCCACATGCAGGGCTTATGTATTCTGGGCGTGTTGCTGGTGCGGCTTACTCAAGAATACAGATGCCCAAGACTTTTGTGATACTGGGTCCGAACCACCAAGGCATCGGCGAGGATTTTTCCATAATGACAAGCGGCGTTTGGGCGACGCCCATGGCGCAGACGACGGTCGACTCAGAACTCGCCACGCTAATCTATGAATCATGCCCCCATCTGACAGACGACCCCCTGCCCCATCAATACGAGCACAGTATAGAAGTTCAGCTCCCTTTCATACAGTACCTCTCAGATGATGCGCAGATAGTGCCGATAAGTATGAGGCACTACCCACCCAAAAAAAGCTTCCTAAAAATATGCGAGGAAATCGGGGAGTCCATAGCGGAGGCAGTTTCAAAGACTAGCTTGGATGTTGTTTTGGTCGCAAGCACTGACTTCACCCACTACATGCCCCAGAAGGTCGCTGCCGAAAACGACGCAGCAGCGGTTGAGGCGATAAAAAAACTCGATGGGGAAAGACTGTTCAAGGAGATAGACGCACGTGACATAAGCATGTGCGGTTACGCACCAGTTGCAGCTGTGCTTGCGGCTTCAAGAAAAATGGGTGCCTCCAGCGCGGAGCTTGTTAAATACATGACCTCAGGCGACGTCATAGGTGATTACTCGTCAGTCGTCGGTTACGCGTCTTTGATAATAAGATGATGTTCAGCTGATGTTTTGAAGGTTGTTCAAGCCGCTAACTGTGTTGTTTGCGTATTCTACCCCGCTGCCGAATATTCCGCTGAGCGTGTCTGCGGTCTGGCTGAGGCTGTATAGCATGTAGAGGATGACTATGGCGCCGAATATGCCTATCATGAGGTTTTTCCGGTCTACTTCGTCCAGTTCCTCATACTTCTGTCTTATGTCGTCTATTGCGCTCATATCGTAATACCATTTGTAGTTCTCCTTTTAAAAGTCTTCGCGCAGGTTTTGTATTTATAGGTTATTTCGGTATTATCTTACTATGCCATGTGGTAGAAAGCGTAAGCTTCAGAAGATGCGCAAGCACAAGCTGAAAAAGCGCAGGAAAAAGACCAGACACCTACGGAAGTAAGCCCTACCCCATCCTTTTTATCCTCGGCACTATGATTGCTGCCAAGACTATAATGGAGAGGATTATTGCACCATACATTATGAGGTCGTCTTGATTTAGTTCCGACTTTCTAATAGTTGTTGTCGTTGTAGGTGGTGAAGTTGTTGTGGTTGTCGCATCAGCAATCTCATCCTCGCTCATCTGCATGAGCTTTTCAGAGATTTGCTTTCCGGCGGCGTTCTCCCATTTTTCATAGAGTTGCATCGCCTTCTTAGCATACTCAACTGAATCCCTGTATGACCCGTTTATGTAGCTTGCCTCTGCGATTGAGTAGTACTCGTCAGCCATCCTGCTGTCTTCAGCTTTTTTGATTGCAGCATCTGCTTTTTCCGCCCCCAACACGTTTATGCTCTCTGACTTATTGACTCCCCTGTTGTATCCCACTTGTTTGAATAAGTCAATTGCTTGCTTTGCGTATGTACTGCTTTGCTGGTAGCTTTTGTTGTTGTAGTATGCCTGAGCTATTTGGTAAAGATTATCTGCCTCAAATAGTTTTTCTGAAACTTCTTTTAGCTCAACTGATTTACTCTCCTCCTGTGCATAACCTATCTGTTGATATATCCTCGCAGCCTCAGTGCTAAAGTACAAGCTCATGTTGAAGTTCTCCTCATCAAGGCTTTTCACCGCGTTTTCATAGTATTCACCCGCTTTTTCAGCCTTTAGCGGGTCCTCGTTTATCCTGTATGATGTGAGTGAATCTTGTGTGCCGACGAACAGTCTTTTGTATCCATCCTGGTCGATGTATCTCATGGTTATTACCTCTTCGCCGACGTCGTATTCTGACATTTTGGAGCCGTCTTTGCCCAGAAAAACTATCTTGTCGCCTGATGAGACCAGCAAGTATTTGTTCTCGTCTTCAAAGACTGTAATCGCTTCTACATCGCTTATTCTGGGTGTTGTGTACTCCCACATCAATCTGCTGTCTGAGTCGAAGACGTATAATGTGTCATTTGAAACCCCCAGGTACTCTATTTTTCCGTCTCCGTTCACATCAAATGCGTAGGATTTTCTGACTCTTGAGCCTTCAAGCACCTTCCACAATAATATGCCTTTGTAGTCTAGAAGGCTCATGCCAGAGTAGGCTGCGGCGAGATACTGGGTGGTTGTTTGATTGCCGGTTCTTATCGGCGTCACATCCCATATGCTGTCTGTAAGTGATGTGTTGAATACGACTTCACCGTCTTTGTTGTAGACTCTGATTTCTTCGTGGACAGATGATGTGACTATGTTTACTGTGTCGTTGTCCATTATCTTCATGATATTCAGGCTTGTTATAAGTCCGCCGTCCTTAACGTCCCATACCCTGCGGTTATAGAGCCTGTCAAGGCCTTCCTCCGGGATTCTCTCAACCTTGTAGAGCACGTGCTTTGTCACGCCAGACGCCCTTATCTCGGTTGTCAGCAGCATGTCTAAGTATCCGTTTCCGTCAAGCTCGCATGCCGCGACCATGAGGTTCTCCTCACTGCCCGACTCCTGGGAGCCTGTCCTTGAGGGGCTTGTGTCGTATATCTTGTTGCCTTCAGTGTCAAAGACATAGATTACTGTGTTCTTCGAGCTTACACTTATCCCGTAAACCTGCATTATGGACGTGTTTTTGAGGCTGAAAAAATCTATCCTGTCTACTCCCTGATTTATGCTGGCTGACCAGTCATCAACAATAAGTTCTTGGGCGCAGACGCAGCCGGAAATCAAAACCACAAAAACAAGGCCTTTCCAGTCCACTATATCCTATTTGTCGGGAGCTTTTTTATACGCTAAAGACCATTTCCTTGCTATGGCCTCGATTGAGGAGCTTGAGGAACTCATGGCCTACCTGCGCAGTCCGCAAGGGTGCGCGTGGGACAGGGAACAAACCATAGACAACTTCAAAAAATACCTTCGTGAGGAGTCTGATGAGGCGCTTGATGCGATAGAGAAAAAAGACTATGAAAACCTCTGCGAGGAACTCGGAGACCTTCTGTGGCACATACTCTTCATATCTCAGATAGCAAAGGAGAAGGAGCTGTTCACGCTCCAGGACGTTTTGGCAGGCCTAAAAGACAAGATAATACGCCGCCACCCCCACGTATTCGGGGAGGGTGAAAAACTCCACACCGCAGAGGATGTGATGAAACACTATTATGATGTCAAAAAACGCGTTGGATAGGTTTTTATTAGAGCATCTTCATAGTTATACTTTAGGTGTGTTTTATGGCTGAAGAAGACATGGAATACGAGTATCATAATCTCGGCAACGACTACTATAAACTCGGCGACTACGAGCGCGCCATAGACCACTATAGCAAAGCAATCGGCCTGAAACCAGACATGCTAGAGTCATATTTCAACCGCGGACTCGCATACACACGTGTCCACGAATTTAACAAGGCTGTCGAAGACCACACCCAAGCCATAACCCTCGACCCTAACTTGGGGGAGGCATACTACACCCGCGGACTGCTTTATGAATACATGAAAAATTACGACCAAGCCATAAACGACTACAAAAAGGTATTATCACTAAACCCTGGCAACGCTGAAGTCAGGGAACAGCTTGAGCTAGTAGTTAACAAGAAACGCAACAGCGGACTGCTATGAGACTCTACAATCTTATAGACCGCTTGCCTGAGTTCCCATACTTTCTGCTCGCCCTATTTTATGTTCTGACGACTCCAGTCGATGTTGCGAGGCAGGTTTTGTCAGCGGCATTCTGCTACATGGTCTTTGCGATTTCCGTGGGATTAGCTATTAAATTGGCTCTTAAGACTCCCCGCCCCCGCGAGTACAGGTGCATACCAATAGCGAAATACGACATACCCTCGCTTCACACCCTTGTGTCAGTTGGTTCGATAGTGTTCATATACTTCATCAACCCCCTATATGCGGTCGTATTCACTCCTGTCGGCGTACTTTACATGTACTCGAGGATAAAGCTCGGGATACACACAAAAAAAGCCGTCATATACGGGGCTTTAATAGGTGTTGTCATCGGTTTCTTTTTCGGGACAATTATCACAGAAATAGATTTGGGCCCGTTGCGTGTGCCTGCTGCAATATTGTTTTTCGCAATACCTGTTTGCGCATCCCTTTACAGGCTAAAGTATCTGCGGGTCAAGGCTTGAGTCTGCCGTCAAGAAGAAGGTGAGTTGTGTATCCGAGAAGTGCTGCTGCACCGTATATGGGGTTCAGGATTGCTGGCGGAAGCGCCAGCGCCAGCGCAGCTAATGGGGTGTGGACGACACCCCTATGCTTTGTGAACGCTATTATCAGAAGTACTGCCACAGCGGCGGCGCTCACATAAACAAAGTTTATGTTGCCACCCATTATGTATGCTGCGAGCATCACAAAAACCTGCGCCAACACAACCTTCGTCACGATGCCCCTAATTTTTGACGACGGCGAGTCAATGTCCGGGAGTATCGAGTATATCGCGCCGAACAGGAACGCGGTGACCTCAACCCACCCGATGGTCTGGTGGGTGGCAAAAAACAGGAGGGTCATGACTGCTGCGTAGAAAATAAGGTGTGTCCTGTATCCGCTCATTCTTTTATTGAAATCAGTTCGACCATCAGCTCAGCACCTTCAGCGTAGTCGAGCGACTCAATCTTTGCCGCGCCGCACAAGTCCTTCTCAAGCGACTTTAGCGCGCTTATCTCTTGCGCCGGAGCTGTTATCCTCGCTTTTTCTATGTCTTTGGCGAGGCTTAGCTTACTGTCTGTTTTCGCTTTTCTTATCTTTGAGATTGCGTTCACGAGAATGTCACCCCTCATCTTTGACTGCTCATCAACTGTTGATTTTTGCGGCCACGCGCTGATGTGTATTGATTTATCGCCTTCTTTTTGCCTGTAGTTTGTCTGGTATATCTCCTCTGTTATGTGCGGCATTATGGGGGCTGTTAGCTTCAGTATCGCCAAGAGACTGTGGTATAGGGTGTATTGGGCGCTTTTTCTGGCGTCTGCCCCGTATATATCTGGTTTGTAAAGCCTGTGTTTGACGATTTCCAAGTAGTAGTCGCAGAAGACTTGCAAGAAGAATTTCTCAACCTCTGATTTTGTCTTGGAGTATTCGTATTTGTCAAATGAATTTGTCGATGACTCTATTACCTGTGACAGGCTTGTCAGAAGCCACTTGTCAATGTCTTCGAGTTTGGTTTCTTCCCCGTCGTAGTCTTCAAGGTGCATGAACACGAACCTTGACGCGTTCCAGAGTTTGGTTATGAACTTCTGCCCAGTCACCAAGTCCTTTTCGGAAAACGGCAGGTCGTCGCCGAGTTTGCACCCAGCAGACCAGAACCTGAGTGCGTCTGCGCAGTATTTTTCTATCATCTTCTGCGGCTCTATGACGTTGCCTTTGCTTTTGCTCATCTTTCTGCCGTGGGGGTCTTGGGCGTGTCCGCTTATGACGACATCGCGCCACGGGTTAACTTGGTCGTGGAGTCTTGATTTGACTACTGTGTTGAACAGCCAGAAAGTGATTATGTCGTGGGCTTGCGGCCTCAGCGACATCGGGTAAATCTTTTTGTGTATGTCTTTGCCCTCGTATACTCTGCTTGCTAGTTTCGGGCTCAGAGATGATGTCGCCCAAGTGTCGAGTACGTCTTCTTCGGGTGTGAATTCTTTGCATCCGCATTTTGGGCATTCTGTCACAGGCGGTGCGTCAATTATCGGGTCGACTGGGAGGTCCTCTTCTTTTGCGACTATCACTTCCTCGCATTTTTTGCAGTACCACACAGGGAACGGGACGCCGAAATATCTTTGCCTTGATATCAGCCAGTCCCATGCGAGCCCGTTCACCCAGTGCTCGTAGCGGTGCCTCATGTAGTCTGGGTACCAGTTTAGTTCTCTGCCCCACTTAAGCATCTCCTCTTTGAGGTCTAGGTATTTTATGAACCACTGCTTTGATTTTAGGTATTCTATCTCTGTCCCGCATCTTTCGTGGACGTTCACCATGTGTTTTATGGGTTTCTGACCCAGCAGAAGGCCCTCAGCTTTGAGGTCCTCTATTATCTGCTTTCTTGCGGCTCCAATCTTTGTGCCTGCGTATTTTCCCGCGAGCTCGGTCATGCGGCCGTTTTCGGATATTGCAACCTTTATCGGTAGTTGGTGGGCTTTCTGCCATTCCATGTCGGTTTGGTCTCCGAATGTGCAGCACATGACGGCGCCAGTTCCTTTTTCTGGGTCTGCGCGCAGGTCCGGCATTATCGGAACCTGCACGTCAAAGAGCGGGACCTTCGCGGTCTTGCCCTCGTATCTTGTGTATCTTTTGTCTTCTGGGTGGTAGAATATCGCAACGCACGCAGGCAGAAGCTCAGGCCTTGTCGTTGATATCATGAGGTCTTCACCCCCCACCTTAAATACTATGTCGTTGAAGTGTGAGTCTAGTTCCTTGTCCTCGCACTCCACTTGTGAGATTCCAGTCTGGCATTCGGGACACCACATCGTGGGCGCATCCTTCTGGTATTCCCTGCCCATCTTGTACAAGTCGATGAATGATTTCTGGGATATGCGCCTGCTATCCTTGTCGATTGTGGTGTAGTATATGCTCCACTCGCAGCTCATGCCTATCCGCCTCCAGTCTGCGATGTATTTGGGTCTGAGCTCCTTTTCGAGCGTGTTGTTGCAGAGTTCCACGAACTTCTGCCGTTCCATGTCCCTTGCCCTTACTTTCTTCTCTTTTTCTATGAGTCTTTCGGTGGGTATCCCGTTGTCGTCTGTTCCAAATGGGTAGAATATGTTGCATCCCCTCATCCTTTTGTAGCGGACTATGAAGTCCTGTTGGCTGTAGCTGAATGCGTGCCCTAAGTGCATCTTCCCGGACACTGTCGGAGGCGGCGTGTCCACTGAGTAGACTTCAGCCTCAGATGACGGGTCGAACCTGTAGACTTTCTCTTGCTCCCAGAAACTCTGCCACCTGGGTTCCGCCTCAGTCGGCTCGTATTTGCTTGGTTTTTCCATGGAAGATAGAAGATATTGATTGGTTATTAAAAAAAGACGACCAATTACTTGTTATCTCCTAAGATGGATATAAACAAGAAAAGGCATATTGCGGTTTTTCTGATTTTCGTAGCCCTGTTAGTAATCTACTTTTACCAGCCATATCTTGACCAGACCAAGCCTTTTGTCGCTAGTTTTCTCGGGTCATTCCTTCTGGTATACGCCTACGCCACAGGCGTTTTCGCGATTGTTGTCGGGCTTGGGATGTCCATGTTTTATTTCCTCGTTAGCCTCCCGTTTATCGCGCCTGTTTATGCGGTAGTTGTCGGCTACAGCGTTTACTTGTACAACAAAATATTCGGCTACGCAATCACCAAGCTCTTGCAGATGTTTCCGCCTCTTCAGAGGCTGGTGAATAAGGTTCAGGCTGATGAGCGGT
>CAYXON010000044.1:0-7581 GCA_964467145.1 uncultured archaeon
TATCTTGTTTTCCTTGTCTATCCTTATGTCGTGTGAGATGCTTTTGAGTGTTTCGGCGACGTCTGAGCCGCTTTTTATTGCGTTGACTATCTGCCACACGACCCGTCTGAAGTATTCTGACGGCGACCACATGCCGACGTTGTCAAGGACATCAGTTATTGATTTGCCTTGTTGGACCTCGTGTATTATTTCCTCGCATATCATGGAGCATTCCCCGTAGCCGCCCCTTACTATGTTGACGAAGGTGTCAAATAGTGGTACTCCTGCAGTCAACTGTATCTGCATGTCTTTGAGCATGTATTCGAGGTCCTGGTCTATGAGTATGGCTCTCATCATCATCTTGGATTTTGGTCTATAAAGCAGGAAGGCTAGTGTCAGAAGCGACAGCACTACGGTTATCAGTATGTTTATGTAGCTTTTCTCCACGCCTTGGGTGATGGCTATTGGTAGAACAAGAATTAGTGTGCCCATAACGAATGTCGCTATCGTCCAGTAGGCTATTATTGCGAGGTATTGTGGGGTGTCTATTGTGTGTCCGCTCCTTTTTAGGTCCCACTCCATCTGCGGAAACAATGGCTCAAGGTGGGTGGTGTACTCCATGAGGGGCTCAACCATCTTGAGCATCGTGGGTGATTCCAGCTGCGACCCCATTTTACAGTATTACGTCTGGTTTCTGCTTGCTTTTCGCCAGTCCGAGAACCTTCTCCTTGTCCAGGTAGTACTCTGTTACGACTCTACCGACGTCGTTGACGTCGTTTTTATTGTTCTCTAAAAGCCACTCGAGTATGAGTTTCTTGTTGTTTATCTCCTCGTCTATCTCTTCCTCGTTCATTCCAGTGAACATGCTTATCTCGTTTTTGACCCTGATTGAGGGGTACATCTTGTTTATCACGTCTTCTCTGGGGTCCCACTTGAATAGTGTGTTAAGTGTTGGCGTGTCTGTCTCATCTTTGAGAAGTTCGCATATCTCGAACGTCCTTCTTTTGCCTGTTCTCCTGTTTCTGTATTGGCAGACTATGAGGTGCAGTGACTTCATGACAGTCGGTGGTATGTCCATCGGCGGGCTGGTTATCCTGTCTATAACCTCCTGCGCGCGTTCTGCGTGGAATGTGGAGTATACTGAGTGGCCTGTGTGCATGGCCTCAAACAGCACCTCAGCCTCTTTTTTGGCTCTTACTTCCCCGACTATCACCCTGTCAGGCCTCATCCTCAGCGAGTTCTGGAGCAGGTTAAGCATGCTTATTCCGCCTTCTCCTTCAGGGTTTGGTTCCCTGGTCGTCATGGGTATCCAGTGCAGGAAGTCTGGGAGGTTAAGCTCTCTTGTGTCTTCCATAGAGATTATCCTCTGGTTGGCTGGCATGAACGGCATTATTGCGTTTAGCATGCTTGTTTTACCTGATGCGGTTCCCCCCGCTATCAGTATGCTGAGCTCATACTCTGTCGCCATCCAAAGGAATGCCGCAACTTCAGAGTTCAATGTCATAACCTCTGGGCCCATGAGGTGTATTACGCTCCACGGGGTTCTTGAGAACCTTCTTATAGTTATGGTGTTGCCGTTTGTGGATATGGGCATTAGTGTTGCGTTTACCCTGTCTCCGGTTGTTATGTGGGCGTCCAGGAGCGGTTTCATGTGGCTTATTTCTCTTCCAATCTCTCTTGCTACCCTTGCGGCGTAGTTGCCTATGAGCTCCTCTGTCGGCAGTATTATGTTGGTCTTCATCCACTTCCATTTTTTGTGGTAGACCCAGATAGGTTCTTTGCTGGAGTTGACTACTATCTCTTCTATGTTGTTGTCCATCAGCGGGTATTCGAGGTCCCCCAGACCTAGCATCTCGTGCACCAGAAGCTGGGACAGCATTGAGATGTATTCGTCTGATGATTTTTTGAGTACGTTTCTGAGTTTTTGCTTGGCTCTTGTTGTGAATTTTATCTTTAGTTTTAGGAATTTGTCCTTTTCATAGATGTCTTTGGTTTCTATCCTAACCTCTCCTATTAATGCCCTTTTTGTCTCATCAAGTAGCGCTCTTGTAACGAAGTCAACGTGGGGTGTTGCGACTATGTAGTGGGATACGAAGTCACCGGAGTCCACTATTTTGACGTTGAAGTGGACGTCGTCTGACTCGAGGACGTATTCGTCTAGGATTTTTTCCCCGTCTTTGGAAGTTGATTCGGGGAGTTTTTTACGGGCGTTTGGAGCTTCATCAGCCTTCATCTCAATCTTTCTGGATATTGAGTCTATGCTTTTCCTTTCTTGTTTGTAGTTGATGGATTCGAGTTCCGGCTCCTTTAGGTAGTGTGGTTCTATTATTACCTTGTTTTCCTTTACAAGTTCTTCAGCAAGTTTGTTTACGAGCATCTTGTCGAGCTCAAGTTTTTCAGAGGCTTGGGTTATGCTTATTTTTCCGGATTCGTTAACGACCTCAAGGAGTAGTTTCTTCTGTCCTGCAGTTGTTTGTTTGGGGTCGGTGCTTTCCATGTTTGTTTCCTTTTAATTATTCTAACACGCCATTAAATATTGCGTTTGACTACTTGTTTACAGTTATTGGCTGGTGTCTGTGACAGTTAGTGTGAAAGCGGCGTTGGTGCCCTCGCATTCCACGAAGTATTGGCCTTCTTGTGTGAACTCCTGTTGTGTGTTTCCGTTCGGTAAAATGGTCAGTTGTGTGGGTCCCGGCAGTATTATTAGGTTGTGGAAGTATCCTGTCTTGTCGACCCAGTTTATTTTCGTGTTTGGCGGCACTATCATGTTGGCTGGGGTGAAGAAGTAGTTTTCTGCGGAGGTGTTTGAGAGTGTTACGTCGCAGTTTAGGCCTCTTACCCTATATTCTATGGCGTGGGTGGGGTCTATCCTGAATCCTGGGTTTTCATCCATGCCGTCGACTTTGCAGTTGGTTTCCATGTTGTTCCAGAAGCTGTAGTCGACTTGGCTTAGGTTTGCGTTGACTGACACGTTGTATTTGTTTAGTTCTTTTATGTCTATCAGGCTCTCAAGGCTTATGTCCTTTGACACGTAGTCTGAGCCTTCAAATAACTGGTTTGAGCGTTCTATGAATTTTCCGTCGAGTTCTGTGCTGCCTTCAAGGCGGTCGAAGAATGAGGGTCCCTGGTTGTGGTTTTTCCCTGGTAGGTAGCATCCAGTTTCTATCCAGTCGTCTAGGATTGAGCCGTTTACTATTGCTTTGTTCGCGCATTTTTTGAATGTCCTTATCTGGGTTGATATTTTGCCGTCCCATATTATGTAGTGCATGGGGTCCTCAAAAGTTGTGACCTCTATTATTGAGGTTACTGGTATGGATTGGCCCACGAACTGGTTGTCGCTTGTTGTGTCTTTGACTATCAGGTCTATTTCAGTGAATATTATGTAGTCCCAGCTGTCGTATAATGCTATGTCAATGCTCTTGAATTTTACTGTGACATTGTATGGCATCCCAGATATCCTGTTGGCGCTCACCTTTTCTATCCAGTCCATTAGTGTGTTGTTTTCCATGTATTTCTCTATGTCTTGGGCTGGTTTTTGCGTGTTCTTTAGTGTGCCGCAGACTATTAGCTCCGCAATCGCTGCCTCAACCCCTGTTGTGGGGTATTTGAACTGTGTGCAGTTTGCCATCTCATAGTCCTCGAATGTCTCATTTGTGGTTATTATGTGGTCTATCGCGTATGCTGTTGAGCGCTGTCCTGAGATTGACTCCGCCCTTGACAGGTCTTCTTTGAGTGATTCAACGAAGAAGTGCAGTTCGTCGAGGTTCATCTTGTTTGATTTGTCTGTGAATGATGGGGTGGATATCTGGGTGTAATACAGTATTAGCGAAAGTGTTATCAGTGCCATAAGCGATATGCTTAGTGTGAAAATGTATCCCTTCTTCATCATTTTCTTAGCGTTTTATGGTGTGTATGTATGCCTCTACTTCCCTTATGAAGTCCTCAAACTTTAGTTTTCCAACGAGGTCCTTTCTCGCCCGGTCGTCGTATATCTTCTTCATGTATGCTCTCATCTTTTGTTGGTCTCCTTTGTGGAGCACTGGGAAGTTGTGCATGGGTGGGTATTCGGCAATTATTGCGTTGTTTTTCTCTAGGAACTCCATAATCTTTGATAGTGTGTATATGCTTACTTGTATGTCTTTGGCTAGTTCGTTCATGTCGAGCGCCCCTTTTTTCTCGACTATCGCGAGTATGTAGAATATGATTAATCTTTTCTCGTCTGCTGTTAGCTTGCTGCCGTCGCTTGGGTGCGTCAGCCCGAAGCCAAGGGGTTTTTTGGCTTTTTTCTTATAGTTTGTGCTGGCTAGAAATATCGCAACAGCTCCTGCCGCAGCTATGGAAAGTATTAGTTTCTGGTCTGCTCCGAAGCTGAGTATTGAGATGATGAGGAGTGCTATGACCACAATGTATATGCTCATGTAGTCCCTTTCCATCTTTTGATTCAGCGTTTATCCTCTTCCAGTGAGATGAGCCGCTCTTCATCGTCGAATTCCCTTGTTTGTGTTGAGCGCACTCCAATGTTGGGTTTTATGCGCGTGTATATGAACACTAATGTCAGTATTACGGCTGCGACGATTATGTATGTTGTGTAGTCTGTGTTTTGTCTTTTTTCTCCTGTATTGTTTTTTATGGCTTCTCTGGCGTTGTTTGCGAGTTCCGCGGCATTTACTTTTCCGTCTTCTCTTCCGAGTTTATCGTATAGTTCCTCTGCAAATGCTGCATATGAGATTGTTTTTTCATAGTCTGCGGACTCGTATGCTCTTTCCGCTAGTTTCATGTGTCTTTCCGCGAAGCTTAGGACTAGCATGTCGCATCTTATGGTTTCGTTGTAGTGCCCTATTGACTCATATATCCTTTTGGCTTCATCAAGCATCTTCAGGGCTTCTGTGTAGTTTTCGAAGTTGCTGAGTGATACTGACTTGGTGTAGTATCCGTCTGCTATCAGTTTCTGCTGGCTTTTGCGGTCTTCTGTTATTGTCTGCTTGAAGTCGTCGCATTTTTTAACTCCTGTGTCATCTCCTAGTTTCTCGTATATTGTGCGTGCATTGGATATGTCATCAAGTGCTGTTTCTAGGTTTCCTGCGGTGTAGTACTCTAGGGCTAGGTTGTAGTATCTGTCTGCTTCTTTTTTGTTTTTCAGCTTGAATTCCTCGTCTATGCTTTTTCTCAGCAGGTCGCACCTTGGTATGTTGTCTTTGTCGTTTATCTGTTCATACATCTCCTTGGCCATATCGACGTATATGCTTGCTTTTGTGTAGTCTCCTATTTCGAAGCTCTCGTAGGCTTCGTTGTATTTTTTGTCTGCCCTGAATTTCTTGATGTAGTATTCATTGGCTTGATATCTTGTCACGTTTCCGGTTGTGTATACTATGAAGTCCTGTAGTTCGTTGTCGTCCAGGTCTTCGACAATCATCCCGTATATTGGTTCTCCAACGTATTGGGTCCAGAGTATTGTGCCTGATGCGTCGTATGCGTATATCCTCATGTCTCTTGAGGCGACTACGACGTCTATTGTACTGTCTGATTCTACGTCCGCTGGGCATATGTCCGTTATTGCGTCGTCGACTCTTTGTTTCCAGATGGTTTCTCCCTTGTTGTTTAGGGCGTATATCACTCCTAGGCTGTTTCCTGCGATGACTTCAGCTAGTGAGTCGTCGTTTATGTCCTCTGAGCTTACTGCCCTTATCTCGTTTCCTATCGATGTCATCCATATCTGTTTGAGGCCGCTTATGTTGAGTGAACTGAATGCTGTTACTTCGCCGCTGTTTGTAGCTATTATGAATTCCGGGTTTATGTTGTCCTCACGTTTTGATGTGGCTATCGCCCTTACTGTGCTGTCTGCGTCAGGGATTGCCTTTCCTGTTTGGGGATCTTTTGATATTATCTGTATTTTTTTTGTCTGTCTCCCGTTTTTGTCGAGTAAAACTACGTCTGATGTGTAGTTTTTGTATGTTATGTAATGCCACTCTTCATCACCAGTTGTTTCTTCTATTCCGCAGGTTGTTTGGGAATAGCTTCTGTAGCACACTTCATCTTCGGCGTCCCATTTGCTGACGCAGTCGTAGCAGCCGTCCCTTGCTGCGCAGCATTTTGATGGGTCTTCGCACAGGGTCTGATTTGTCCAACCTGACATCTCATCTGTTATTTCTTCTGTTGAGCAGACTTTTCCGGTTTCTGTTTTGGTTGTTAGTTCGTTGTATGTGTATAATGCTTGGTCGCCCACTCCCGCAACTACGAATCCCCCGTCTTTTTCGGTTCTTACGTATGATATCGCCTTAACGCTGTCGAGTGTTAGATATCTCCATACTAGTGTGCCGTCTTTTTCAGTTACCTGGACTCCCCCACTGTATCTTATGACTCTGTATAATACTTTGTCGGATGGTATTAGCTTACTGTCTTCAGTGTCTATTGTGAATCCGTGGGGGTCGTATGTCCTTGTTTGTTTTGCACCTCCAAGCCCGAAGATGAGCTCGTTTTCTCCGTCTTCATCTACGTCTGCTGTGTACATGCAGTATATGCTCCCTATTGCGGACGCGTTTCCGAGACTGAATTCATTGATTTTTCTCCCGAATGAGTTGAGTGTTATTACGCTGTTGTTTTCGAGCCCGATAATTATCTCATTTTTCCCGTCGTTTGTGGTGTCAGTCAGCTGTATATCTCTTATTGCTTTGCCCATGTTGTATGACCATTTTGTGTCTAGATTCATACGTGGCGGGTCTGCGCATACCTGCGTCTGTAGTAGTACTATCGCAAGCATAGTGATGGCTGCTATCCGTGTTTTTTTATTCAACTGGGGGTTTGACATGTTCTAGCACCTTTGATATTATGTCGTCTGTTGTTACTCCGAAATCTTTTGAGTCTGGGTTTAGTATTATCCTGTGCCTTAAAAGCGGGAATGACAGGGTCTTTATGTCTTCCGCGTTTACGAAGTCTCTTCCTCTGAAGAAGGCTCTGGCTTTGGCTGCTGTTGTGAATGATACTGAGGCTCTTGGGCTTGCTCCTGTTGATACTTCTCTTCTTTCTCTTGTGCCTTCTATTATTTTTATCGCGTATTCTAGGACTGAGTCGCTGATTGTTATGTTTTCCTCTATTTCCTGTCTTATTATGAGTACTTCGGGTGGGTTGAATATTTTGTTTATTTTTTTTGTGCTTGTCTGTTTTTTGACTATTAGCATCTCTTCTTCCATTGTGAGGTATTGCATGACTGACATGAACATGAATCTGTCTTTTTGTGCTTCTGGTAGGGGGAAGGTCCCTTCTTGTTCGACTGGGTTTTCTGTTGCAAGTACTGTGAATGGTTGCGGGAGCTTGTGTGTTTCACCCCCTATGGTGACTTCTTTCTCAGCCATTGCCTGAAGCAGTGCTGACTGCGTCTTGGGTTGTGCTCTGTTTATCTCGTCTATCAAGAGTAAGTTTGTGAATATGGGACCTTTTTGCAGTCTTTTGGCCCCGGTTTTCTCATCGGTTATGACATCGCCTATTATGTCTGTTGGTTTGAGGTCTGGTGTGCATTGTATCCTTCGGAAATCCATGTCCATGGTTTCTGAGACTGTCTTTATGAGGACGGTTTTCCCCATTCCTGGGACGCTTTCAAGCAGTATT
>CAYXON010000045.1:0-7548 GCA_964467145.1 uncultured archaeon
AATTTAGTATGAAATATTCAGCACTACTTTTGACCTTATCACTGGCTGTTTTGACGCTCGGATGCATAGAAGAATTATCCTCGCTAACGGGGGGAAAAGACGACAACTTTGTCTGCACCAGCCCCTATATGCAGGTCGGCAACCGCTGCTGCCTTGACGTCAACCAAAACGGCATATGCGACGCAGACGACAAAACCGTCGAAACCACACAGGCAACATCCACAACCATCGCAGGACCTCAGCAGATAAACTGTAAATCAGATGCTGAATGCGACACCCAGAAGATGTCGATAATATGTGATGGAGAAAACGTCATGAAAGTAACAACGGACTACACATGCTCAAATCCAGGCACAATAGAGTCAAAATGCATCAGTTCGACTTCAAAGGACCGGATTGATCAATGCATAGGCGAAGAGACCTGTTACCGCGGCGTATGCGTGAAACTAAGCGACTTAACCGGGGTTTCAACAATACCTGAGTCAACGCTCGCACCCACAACAACGCTTGCAGAAGATGATTCAGAGACCACAACAACCCTTGAAGAACCAGTGGTTGAGACAACCACAACCACACTAGGGGAAGCAGACGATGATGTAACAACTACTACTGTAGAATCCCCCACACCAGACGACGAAGTTCCAATAACAACAACCACTTTGCTAACAATACCCTGTGGCTCGTTCAAGGCGTACTTCAACATGCAGTGCGCAGTCGGAGGATGTTCAGCAGGCAAAATATGCACATTTGTACCGCCTGCAATGATTGGCAAACCAGGAACCTGCACATGCAAGGCAAAGACGACAACGACCACAACGACCTTCCACGTCATTACCTTACCCCACTTGACGTCCACAACCTTGCATTCGATACCAACGATACCCACGATACCCACGATACCTGGTATGATTACGACGACGCCAATAGCTTCAATCCCTGGCGTCACTATCCCTACGATAAGAACGCCTGTTGTGACTCTCCCTAACACAGTCCCAACAATCAAAGTGCCGGTGACTATCCCGACAATTCCCGGGTTCTGAGGCCTAGCTCATGGCGTTGAGGATGTAGAATTCCCACACCTAAGGTGACTGCTGCCTGGGGTATCAACCCGATGCGGCAGCGTCTTTTACCTCTTTTCAGACTCTATTGTTTCTTTGGCGTTTTTCCTGAGTTCTGGGTATTCGCCGATTGGACATGTTTTAATGAATTCCTCAAGACCCTTCACAGCTGTTTGTTTGTCTCCGAGCTCAAGCTGAGTGTGCGCGAGCCAGTACTGGGCTTCCGGATGCCATGACTTTATCTTGAGCGCTTTTTTGAACTCTTCTGTTGCGTCTTTTTTCCGCTCAAGGCTTATGTACTCGAGCCCCAGGTATGTGTGTGCGTCAGCGTCTTCTGGGGTTAGCTTTATGACCTTATCATATTCCCCTGCAGCTGAGATGTGGTCTTCAAGCAGTGAGTACTGTGTTGCGAGGTTGAAGTGCGCATCAGGGTTATCTGGATTTTTCTTGAGTACCCTCTTGAATTCTGCGACTGCGTTTTCGAAGTGT
The DNA here is from genome assembly GCA_964467145.1 of uncultured archaeon. GTDB lineage: Archaea > Altiarchaeota > Altiarchaeia > IMC4 > SCGC-AAA252-I15 > JAHIYG01. The sequence goes on from CAYXON010000045.1 coordinate 1,548, forward strand.
CCTCTGTTGGAGTATTCATTTCCGAGGTTGATTCTCGCGTCAGTGTTTTCGGGGTCTGTCTTGAGTGCTTCAAGGTACTGGTCTATGGCGTCATCTGCCTTTTCGAGGCTTGAGTATATGTCGCCAAGTTTCTTGTGAGCTTCCGAGTCTTTTGGCGTGAGCTCTAAGACTTTTTCAAATTCTTGTTTGGCTTCCCCAATTCTTTCCAGCCGCAGGTATTCTTGCGCAAGTCTTTTGTGGGCTTCAGCATCCTTCGGGTTCTCGGCAACAACCCCCTCTAAACCAGCTAAAAACTCATTTTTCTGGCTTTTCTGGGCCTCTATTTTTGTGATTTCTTTTTTGAGGTTCGTGTTCTCTTCTTTGAGTTTTCTCACCTCATCCCGTTGTCTTGTCTTTTCTTCTTGTAGGGCTTTGGCAGCCTGTTGTGCGGCTGCATTGTTTTGTGTCTGGAGTTTTTGCAATGTCTCCTCTAGTTCTTTGTTCTCTCTTGTGAGCTTTTCCGCGTCCTTGATTATGTTGTTCTTATTTTCTGCGTCTTTTGCTATTTTTTCGTTTTCCTGCCTTAGTTTGCTTGTTTCCTGTGTTTGTTGCGTGATTTGCTGTTTGAGTTTTGTGTTTTCTTCTGCAGCCTTCCTGTTTGTTTCTTTTTGCTCGCTTAGGTGGTTTATCTGGTGTATGAGGTCCTGTTTTTGCTGTGTTAGAACTGTGACCTGTTGTGTTAGTTGGGTTGTTTTCTGGTTTAGTGCTTTGTTGTCTTGTGCGCTTCTTTTTAGTGTGTTGTTCTCGTTTGTAAGTGTCTTGTTCTTGTCCTCTAATGATGTCTTTTCCTGGTTTAGTCCTTCTATCTTCTGCGCTAAGTCTCTGAGGTTCTCTAGTTCTTTTTTTTGTTTTTCTGTTTCTTCTTTTAGTTTTTGCCTTTCAGCGTTTAGTTCGCCCACTTTTTCCTCAAGTGATCTGGCCTTGTTCGCCTCTGTTATTAGTGTTTTGTTGTCTTTTTCTGTTGTTTTAATTTTTTCCGCGAGGTTCTGTGATTGTTCTCTTAGTTTTCTGACTTCTTCCGTGAGTTTCTCCCCTTGTTGCGCGGTTTGCTGGAGTTTTTTATTTTCTTGTCTGGTCTTCTCAATCTCCTGTTTTAGGGTTTCCTTCTCATTTGTTAGTTTATTTTTTTCATTTGCGAGTTTATCTGATTCTTGTGCTGCTTTTTTGAGTGTGTCTCTTTCTTTTTGAGTTTTTTGAAGTTCGAGTTTTATCCTAGTGTTTTCCTCTTCGGTTTTTGTTTTTCCCTCTTGTATCTTTTTGGTTTTTTTAGTCAGTTCCACTAGTTCGTCTGCTTCTTTTTTTATTTTGCTGTTTTGTATTGTCAGTTCCTGGGTTTTTTGCACGAGTTCATTGTTCCTTGTTTGCGCGTCTTTTAGGGCCTCTTCAGCCTTTTTAAGGCGTTTTATGGCTTCTTGGTCCTCCTTTTGGGTTTGTGGTTTTTCTGTTTTCTGGGGTGTCTGTTGTTGTCCTTCACCATTTATCTGTTTGACTTCATCTCTTAGCTGTCTTATCAGTGTGATGTCGCGTATTGTTACTATTGAAGCTATTGTTTTTCCTCCGTCAATGACAGGGGCTATGTGGGTCATGTATATGAGTTCTGTCCCGTCACCGGATGTAAGCTCCATCTCGAAGCTTCGGTTTTCTCCCTTTGAGAATGCCTGTTGCATGAGCTCCCTCATGGTGTCTTGGTATGCTAGTGGCACGTATTCTGTGACATGTACTCCTGTTCGTTGTTTCATCCTCATGCCTGGGAGTGTCCGGTTGTAGTAGAGGATCATCAGCTCTGGGCTGACTGTGAGTATGTTGTCTTGTGAGTTGTCGAGGACTGACTTTACCATGACTTCAAGCTCGTGGACTATGTCATCTATCCCGCTTTGTTGTTCGTCTTCTGTCATATCCTTATTTCTCTCATTTTAGTCTGCCTTTCTTTCGAGTCGTGTGCCTTGCAAACCTTTTTGTCTGCCATCACCTGATGTTTCACCGTTTATTGTGCTGACTATGCTGTCAAAGTCGGCGTCCTTGGGTTTCGATTTTATGAACAGCCCGTAAAACCATTGTTTGAATCCCATATCTCATCACCTTTTTTTGGCGTTATTACAGATTTTGTCGGCTGGTCTTTAATACGCTATTTTTTGTCGAGGACTTTTATCAGGTGCCATCCGAAGTCGGTTTTTACAGGGCCTATTACCTGGCCTTTCTCACCTTCGAATGCGGCCTTCTCGAATTCCCTCACCATTTGCTGTCTTCCGAACCATCCGAGGTCTCCACCACGTTTTCCGGACGGGCATAGCGAGTTTTCTTTTGCGATTTTCGCGAAGTCTTCACCGCCTTTTATCTTGCCTAAAAGCTCTGTCGCCTTCTCCTGTCCTTTTACGAGGATGTGGGCGGCTCTTACCTGGTTTACCATGACAAATAGTGTGATGCAAGAAATAAAAGACGCTTGATATGGGTGTTTTTTGTTGGTTTTTCCAGGGTTTGTCTTATATTTTCGATGTATTCCCTAATCTTTTTGTTATGAGGATATTGCGTAAGGACCTTCGGCAAGGCGAGGTCCGTCTAATGTGTGAGAACCTCGATGACCTATGGTATCTGAGCCAGGTCATATGTGTCGGGGATGTTGTCACATCCCGGACTCAGAGGCGGATAAAGGACAAGGATGACGCACGGAGCAGCGGCGGGGAGCGGAAGACAATAACTGTCTCAGTTAGTGTTGAGAAGGTAGAGTTCAGTACCCAGACTAATGTGCTGAGGGTTTTGGGCACGATAGTGTCTGGGCCGGAAGACATAGTCAGCTTGGGAAGCCACCATAGCGTGAGTGTTGAGGAGGATTCTCAGATTACTTTGTCAAAGCCTTCATGGAGCCATACTGATTTGGCGATTGTTGACGATGCTGTGAAAAGCACTCTCAGACCCAAGGTTTTGATTGTGTCGATGGATGAGGGTGAGTCGGTGTTGGCGCTTGTTCGGGAGTCGAGGACCGACTATATACATATTGACTCTAATGTTGGCGGAAAATACGACACCCGCGGCAGGGAGGAGCGCAAGAAAAGTCACTACGTCGAGCTGACAAAGGCTATAACGTCGTTTATTGAGCGGGAGAGCCTCTCAAATATTATACTCTCTGGCCCGGGTTTTGAGAAGAACAACTACCTCGGGTATCTGAAAGGTGGTGAGTCTGATGTTTTCGGAAAGTGCGTTGTCGAGGACACGGGTTCATCCGGCAGAAACGGGGTGCAGGAGGTATTGAAAAAGGACGCGATACACAAGGCTCTTGAGGATTATAATGCTGTTCAAAACATCAGGGTACTGGAGGAGATACTTAGGGAGATTGGCAAGGACTCTGGTCTTGCAGCGTATGGGCCAGCCGAGGTCAGGGCGGCTGTTGCATCAGGGGCTGTTGAGACGATACTTGTGACTGATAAATTCTTATTCTCAAACAGGCGGGGTGTTGAGCCTCTTCTTCAAAATGTCAGAAAAGCCAGGGGCAGAGCCCACATAATAAGTGAGGATGAGGAGGCGGGTGCTAAATTACATTCTCTTGGGGGGGTTGCTGCGAAGCTCAGGTATAAGGTGTATTAAGATTTTCTTCTTTTTCCTTTTTTTGCGTCTTCTATCTCGTCAGCCCAGATTGATGTCGCATCTTCTGTTTCTTCTCCGCCGGGTGAGGCGATGTTCATGAACATTTCAGTCTCCATATCTTGTCTTTTGTTCATTCTCGCAGCCTTTTGGGTGGCGCCTCGTGTTATCGTCTTTTTGCAAAAATTGCATACTGGTTCTGCGCTGCCGTATATTGGCCTGCCACATCTTCCGCAATTTACCATACTAGTTAAACGAACACTGTAAATAAAAATGAATTTTGTCAGTGCTAAAAAGCCAACGCTTTTATTAAACATCATGGGGGAGTTAACACCCCTTAACCGATTTAACTGATGAATCCTCCAGTTATGGGGGTTCTGTGTGAGGGTTTTGCAGATTTATATGGGATTTTCTATATTATGATAATGGCGGCTGAGTTAAGGTCGAGGTTCGTTGGCGGCAAATACCAGATTGACTCAGCTTATGTTCCTCCTAAAAAGGATTATCCCCTGAAGTATCGCCTTAACGAGGGTGAGGATTTTCTGAGGACTTATCACACGCCGTTTGATGTTGGTTTGGGCGGCGACTCCTACTGGCGGCCTGAGATACTTTCCCGCACGATGTATCAGGCTGAGTCCGGGAAGATTCCAGTGTCTGGTGCGGGATATGGCGGGCCATTTGCTGGCAGGGGTTTCGACTCCATATGGCTTGACATGAGCGAGATAGTCCGCCCCACAAGGGACGGCATACACGGTCGCGAGTACATCTCAACATCTGTTGAATTGGGCCGCAAAAACAGGCTAGTCCGCTTTGACAGCAAAGGAGACCTAAGGGATGTCACACCCCATAATCTGTCGATACCTGTGCCGATACTATTTAATCCACTCCCTCTTGAGCACGTAGGACTGGGTGCTGATGTGGCTGTTGCATCAGCTGCCAAAAAATTAGGCACTTACTCTGTCATCTCTGAGGGGATGTTATCCTCTGAGTTTGAGCCTTATCTTGGGAACGTGTGCGTTCGCGTGGGCGCATTTTCCAAAAACACGGCGTCGATTCTAAAAAAAGTCCGCATGGTCGAGGTTGACGGCTCTGTAGCATATCGCGCGCTTTCTAAAAAAATCAGGGCCTCAAACCCAGACATACTGGTGAGTGTCTCAGTCAAACTCAGAGCTGGTGTTGAGGGCGAGGTACTAAGGCTCTTTAGGTCTGGGGTGGACATAGTCCATCTTCGCGCAGACCACTATGGTCGGGAGTTCGGTGATAAACCCCGGCACATGACTGATGTGGTAAGTGCGGTTCATGATAACCTTGTTGCTGAGGGCATACGTTATATGGCCTCGATTATCGTCAGCGGCGGAATAGCTGATGCCGAGCACATACCGAAGATTCTGATATGCGGCGCCGACGCTGTTGCTATAGATTACTCGCTTGTTGTCGCACTTGGGTGCGGTCTTTGGGCTGACACCCGCTACCCGTGTATATTCGAGCATGAGGCGACAGACCCTGTGTGGGGGTCAAACAGGATAGTGAATCTTGTGGGTGCGTGGCGCAATCAGATACTTGAGGTTATGGGTGCGATGGGCCTTCGCGAGATAAGAAGGCTCAGGGGCGAACGCGGGAGGGCGATATTTTACAAAAACGAGGAGAAGGCGTTCATGGAATATCTCGGCGTCAAGGGCAAGGTCTCATACCCTATCATAGACAGCCGCTACAGTATAGGCGATTGCAGGTGGACTCCCGAGCTGATAAGGGCGACTTTCGAGCAGGCCAGGACTGGAAGACCTCCAGTCGCTGAGAAATCATATAAACGTGGGGCGTCTGGTGGCGGCTTTGACAGATTGTATTTCCCGTTTGAAAAGGACGTTGAGGATTATGACCTTAAGTCACTTAGGAAAATTGACGTTAGCATAGAATTGAACAAGAGGAAGACCGGCAAACGAATTACTATGCCTTATCCAATCTATATGGGTGGGATGAGTTTCGGGTCTGTGAGCCTTAACGTGATGAGGGCGAGGGCCAGGGCTGCGCAGAAGCTCGGGATATTCATGTCAACTGGAGAAGGCGGCTACCCAGATGAGTTGATACCCTATTCTAAAAACATCATAACCCAGGTTGCGACAGGGCTGTTTGGTGTGAGTGAGCAGACGCTACAGCGCTCAAGGATTATGGAGTTCAAGTACGCCCAAGGCGCCAAACCCGGCCTTGGTGGGCATCTTCTCGCCAACAAGGTCACAGAGACCGTGGCAAGGGCAAGGGAGTCGGTTGCTGGCAGAAGCCTTTTCTCGCCGTTCCCGTTCCACAGCGTATACTCAGTTGAAGACCACAAAAAGCACCTCGACTGGATACGATCGATGAACCCTGACATCCTCACGATAGTGAAGGTCTC
>CAYXON010000046.1:0-7496 GCA_964467145.1 uncultured archaeon
CTAAGGACATCCCCGTCATCTACCTGACTGCGAAATACGACATCGAAATGACGATGAAGATTGGTATGCTAACTGCTGACGACTTCATCAGAAAGCCGGTAAACATGCCTGAGCTAATCCTTAGGATTCAGAAAACCATGATATGGCGCTGCTATAGTCGGCCGAAAATAAAGGCAAAACCTGCAAAACACAAACTAAGAACCCCTAATTTTAGGAGATAATACAATATTATATGGACTACGCTTATACCTGAGTAAAGTGATTAAGAGTATACATTACGCTAACGCGAAAAAACACTAAAAGATGAAGGGAAAAATAAAGAGGACACGCATAGAAAAACTCTTAGAAATGCTAAGTGACGAACTGAGCACAGGCAGCCTCTCAAACAGACCTCCCATCACTAACACATCAAGCATCGGAATGCCGCCGTTTTTGAGAATACGCGAAATAGCAACTGCGTTAGAGACGGAGTATGAGATAGAGGGTCGCACAGACAGCTCGCCAACAGCCAGACTACTCGCCAAAATAATGCAGGAACTAAATGATGGCCGCGAAGTCGAGGAGAAAAAAGCCCACGCCATAAGACTGATATGGCTATTGAATGATACTGAATTAAAGCGCAAAGCCGGCATGTGGAGAACCAAAAAATAGAAGCCCCTATTTTCGCAATTTTCCGTAATGCTCTTTCATACCTGTGCTGAATCGTCCATAAGCTTTTATCCACCAAACTATTTCAGAATATTTCTCCCCATTTGTGCATATAAGGAAGTTCTTCCCTTTGATTATTATGAGATTCGCTTTTTGGAAAGGACCAGTTAAGCAAGCTGATACCCATTTAGGCACAGATGATATTGAGTTGAAAGCTTTTCCGCTTGAAACTGCCCGGAAAGCAGAAGAAGAAAAAAGACGACTATTGGGTCAGGTCAGTCAGACGTTAGCCTCCCTGCAGAGTACGCCTTTTTTTGAGGGAGTTACGGGAGCCTCTGAAATTCCGGAGGGTGCTCGTGAGCGACGGGTAAAAGGGCTGGCAAATAATGTCAGAAACGGTAGTCTAGACCAGGAAGTTAGGAAAGCCAGCCTGGATGCGCTGGTAAAGTGCACAGAATTAAGAGACCAGGGTTGGACTCCTAAGGTATGCGCCTACCAGAGCGCAGTAGAAGAGCTTGGAGACCTTGCAATAGACAAAACCCTACCAAAAGATTACCGAGGACCTGCTTTAACAAGAGTACTCGGTTTGGCTTCGGGCGACGTGATGACTTATGGGAATAGTGCCCAGGCTAGTTCATTACAGGAATTAAGCAGATTAATCAGCAGTTCAACAGACCTGGAAACTCAAATGCAGATTATCAATGCAGTAGCGCCAAGAACAAGGGATGCAACAACCAGCCACGGCGCCCTAGGAACCTCTTACTCAGCCATTAAAATAATGCAAACAGGTTTAGCCAGCCCCAACGTCGAAGCTAAAGTCAAAGCATTAACGGTGGGTAAGTTGTGCGATACGTCAGTATTTTCTGGAAGTGGGGTAAAGTATTTAGATTGTATGGAAAACGCGTGGGCTGCTGTGCTGCCAGCGTTGAGCATGGATGATGTGCCTCAAGAAGCCAAAAGCACCATCCTAAATACGGCAAGGGGCGATACCATAACAGGACACCAACCAATGGTGAACGCCGCAGCTCAACAGATATCCACTGCGCTCACTACAGGTAAGCTTAACCCTGAACTACAAAGTTTAGCTAAAGCAGTTCTAGATTTAACAGTCTATCAAGAGGCTCTACCCTAGCGATTCATAATCTCGGGTTCAGGCGATAGAGTACTTAGCTAAGAAACAGAAGAAAGCCAAGAACTAACCTCCTGAAAGCACATATAGTATAGTGGATAACGTCTCATGCAGATAAGTCCTGGCGAATTTAGATATTAAACATATAAAAATCTAACAACCCTTACCGCACCAGAAGCGGGCTCAACGGGGTTCGAACCCGCGGCATCTCGGTTAAAAGCCGAGCGCTCTACCAGACTGAGCTATGAGCCCATAAAGGGATAATTTTTTGTTTTAATCCAGGCAGATTAATGCCTTTCACATATATCAGGTGTATTCAGCTTTGCTGAATACGCCAGCACGTGAACCGGGCAACCGGTTCTGAGCTATGAGCCCATGAAATAAGGGGTTCTATTTTATAGGTAAGTAGAAGTTATAAGTATATGATGGATGTTTTCTCTGGTTTTTTGGCAGGTGTTCTGCAGGGTGTGTTTGAGTGGTTGCCGATATCTTCAAGCGGGCAGAACATGCTGTTCCTGATGGATTTCATACACCTTGACGCATCATCGGCATTCAGTCTCGGGATACTCTTACATGTCGGAACACTTTCTGCTGTGTTGGTTAAATACCGGGCAACGTGGTTTAACCTTCCGAAAGACCCTAAACTGCTCAAGTTCCTCGTTTACACCTCACTTTTCACGGGATTAACCGGCTTAATCTTGTACGTCTTAGTTAAGAGGAGTCTGACAGGCTTTAGCGGCGAGTATCTGATGGGTTTAGTGGGTCTCATGCTTGTCGTAACCGGCGCTGTGCTTTACGCGACGAGGAAGAAAAACTTCGGGGTTAAAAATATCCAGAACCTAAGCTTCTTCGAGACTGCTGTAATCGGCGCAGCACAGGGATTCAGCATATTGCCTGGGATATCACGGAGCGGAGTCACCTTCGCAGCCCTCGCATTAAGCGAGGTCGGGCAAAAAGAGGCATTAAGACTCAGTTTTCTCATGAGTGTGCCAGCGGTCGCTGGAGCCGTCGGACTTGAGTTGTTGACTGACGGATTCTCGACAGTTGATTTGTGGGTCGCATTAGCTGGGTTAACAGCATCTTTCGCATTCGGGTATCTTCTGATTGAGGCGCTCACCAGCCTGGCTTCAAAGGTTAGGTTCGAGTACTTCTGCATATTATTCGGGTCAATAGCGTTCCTTTCAGCCTTTATTTAGAAGTTCAAATAATTCAATGAGGATGGACGAAGAAAATGATTACCTAGAGGAGCGTGTCATCGGCGGCAGAAAATTCAGGAAAAAGGATGAAGGGCACCTCGTGGAAATACTGAAAAACGAGAGGGAATCAAATGAGTTCAAGGTTGGTTCAAGAGCTTTCATGTCACATACTGCAGATTTTGAAAGCATAGAACAAGCCCATATGCTCTCTTACCTGCAGTCAGACAAAAGCTACTCAAACACAGACCACAGACTCGACAGGTTCAGGACCAACTACTCAGGCATGCTAAAGACCTCGGTTGGGGAGTATTTAAAGGTGTCAAGACCCAAAAGCAAATTAGGTGAGGCACACAGACTAGACGAAGGCCATGAAATGGCAAAGCCCACTAACATGAACACTTCATCAGAGTTCACGAGCTTTCTGAAAAAAGACGACACCAAGGGAAGCTACAAACAGCACATAGAGGAGATGATGAGAGCAAGAAGTTTAGTTGACGGGGAGAATCCAGCTAGGGGTTCACAGTCGATGCAGGGCAGACGGTCAGGCGCATCATCAAAAAAGAAGAGCCCATTCCTAGCCCGCGAGAAGTGATGCAATACCCTGAAGCAAGAAAACAGATGGTTGAGTACCTTAGAAGGTTCCACTACCTGAGGACTCCAGACATAATATCTGCATTCCTTAGTGTCCCCAGACATCTTTTCGTCCCAGACGATGTTGTGGAACACGCATACAAAGATTGTCCGCAGCCGATAGGATATAATCAAACGATAAGCGCGCCGCACATGGTCGCGATGATGACTGAGATCCTGTGTGCGTCAGACGGCATGAGGATTTTAGAGGTCGGCGCAGGCTCAGGATATCAGACAGCTATACTGTCCACCATTTGCCCCAACTCAGAGATAACATCGATTGAGTTTAACCCGCAGCTTAGCGACAGCTCATCAGCGCTTCTTGGAAGGCTAGGACACTCAAACGTTGAGGTGGTCTGCGGTGACGGGAGCATCGGATACGCCAAGAAAGCGCCATACGAGTGGATAATCGTAACCGCAGCGTCCCCCAGCGTGCCGGAACAGATGACAGACCAGTTGAGTTCAGGGGGAAAGCTACTTATCCCCGTTGGGTCTAGATGGCATCAGCAGCTTTTGGAGCTAACAAAAAAAGACAAAGACCATGTAGTCTCAAAGGATCATGGAGGCTGCGTATTCGTCCCATTAGTCGGAAAAGAGGGTTGGTGAGGACCATATTGCATTGTCGCCGACTTTGATGTTGTGCCTTTGCACATATCCTGCGTTAAGCTCAAGGACATATTTTGCAGGCGATGGTGAGCCGTATGACATGCACGGCATCTGGACACAAGGTACCGCATACTCTATGTGGACGACCTTAAAATCGTCGTCAAGCCAGAGCATGTCAAGGGGGATGAACGTGTTTTTCATCCACATAGTCGGAAACCCTGACGGGTCAAAGACGAAGAGCATGCCGGCATCTTCATCCATGCTCTGCCGACCCATAAGACCGGTCATGCGCTCAGATGGCGTGTCAGCGACCTCACACAATACACATGAAAATTCGAAACACATAAGAGGCTCACGTGAGAGATAGTAGAACGAAAAAATGTAGAATGATATAGCTAAGACAAAAAAGAATACCGCAGCTATTTTCAGGCGGCGATTCATCTCATCAGGTCCTTTGCGATTAATCCCGCGACAGAAACCTTGCCGACTGGATTCTCCAGTGTGTCGGTTGATATTAACCTGTCGACGATGTCCCTGAATGAGTCAACGCCGTTCAAAAACAGTCCGTGCACGCAGCCGACGTTCACCGACGAGGGTCTACTCTTTTTTATGACCTTCGCAGACTCTATGATTGTGCCACCAGTGCTTATGATATCGTCCAGGATTATCACATCCATCCCTTTAACGTCAAGCTCCTTAGCCTCAATCTTTACCTCAGACCCGGATATCCGCGTCTTGGACAGGTGGTCGAATTCGCAGTCAAGGTATTTGGCTGTCTCCTTCGCGAACGCGACAGAGCCCTTGTCGGGTGCAATCACAATCGGTGACTTTACCTTGTTCTTGAAGTACTCTGCGATAAGAGGTATTGCGTCAAGGTTCATGAAGCGGACGTGGTTGTACACCGCCTCACCAGCGGAGTTCAGGAAGTGGCAGTTGACTGTTGTTATGGAGTCCGCCACCTCATCTATCATCTTAAGTACTGTCTTCGCGCTTAGTGCCTCACCTTGCTTGAATCTTTTGTCTTGCCTCATGTACGCGAGGTAAGGTATTACTGCATGGACTTGCGTCGCCCTCATGTCCCTTAGTGCGTCAATCATTAGTATAAGCTCCAATAGATCGTCGCTTGAGCGGACAGATTGCACAACCGCACACTCCTTGCCTGCGACGGGGTAGTCTATGCGGACGTACCTCTCGCCATCTGGGAAAATCTTGACCTCTGATTTTCCGGCTTCAGACCCCAATGCCTTACGTACAGCCCATCCCAACCCAGCCGTTGAGGTACCACCGAAAACTATCATTTTTTAACAGTAATGATATTAGTAAACAGTATAATAATCTTATAGTGAGCGTTTTAGGATGGACAGGATATCTACGGGCATAGGCGGTTTGGATGAGATGATTGAGGGAGGATTCAAAAAGAAGAACACCGTACTCGTAGTCGGAGGCTGTGGATCAGGCAAATCAACGCTTGCCATGCAGTACCTGTACGCGGGCGCCAACGCCGGAGAAGCTGGCGTTTATGTCTCATTTGAGGAGGAAGCAGAGCAGATAAAGGAGAACATGCTACGCCACGGCTGGGACCTGCAGAAGCTAGAGGAAGGCAAGAAACTAAAGATACTCAGGATAGACCCACAGGACGTTATGCACATAATCAAGCAGGAGTACGGGATAATAGTCGACGCTATAAGGGACATAGACGCGAAAAGGGTTGTCATAGACTCTCTGACAAGCATTGAAACCATGATAGAGGGGGACTTTAACAAGAGGCAGGGAGTACTAAAACTCGTTAACTGGCTTCAGAAGATTGGGTGCACAACCCTTATGGTGAGCGAAAGCGAGCAGGACCCGACGAAATACTCAAGGCACGGGATAATGGAGTTCGTCGTGGACGGCGTCATAGTATTGTATAATATCCGAAGAGGTAAGTCAAGGATACGCGCGCTTGAGGTGTTGAAGATGAGGGGCACAAACCAGATAACAAATCTTGTCCCCTACATAATCGACAAGGGCATACAGCTCCAGCCGAGACAAATAATATTCGGCGACTTCAACGAGAAATAATAGCCTGTTTTATTGGCTTAGACTGAATTAGTAAAACGTATGAGAGGTCAGATTTCAGTTGAGATGCTCGTCCTCATCTCGATAATGCTGGTTGTTTTCAGCACCGTCTCATACATGGCGCAAAAGCAGTACGAACAGTCGCAGGCGCAGCTTCAGAAGATAAAGGCTGAGAACGCGCTGAACATGATAATGAAGACTGCGGAAAACGTCTACGCGCAAGGTGAGGGCGCAACAAGCAAGGTATATGTTCTTGTTCCAAACAGGATAGAGCTGTCAGAGGTTGGAGAAAACTACGTGAGGTATCGCCTCACTTTTTCAGGGGGAATACAAGATGTTGTGAAGGCCTCAAGCATATGCCTTTCTGGTGAGCTCCCAGATACTGAGGGCGGCCACTGGGTGACTGTCAAAAGCACGGGGGGATGTGTGAGAATAGGAGAATCAAACGTGGGGATTACTCCATCAAGCCTTGACTTCAGGGTTCTGCCGCAGCAGCAACAGCAGCAGAATCTTAGGGTAGAAAACTATGAAACCGGTCAGATTGACGTTTCAGTAAATCCGACTGATGCGGAGATGATATCAGTAAACCCGGAGAACGCAGTCATAGAACCTGGGGAGTATTTTGATTTTACAATCACTGCTGAGCCACCATCTGATGCCGAATCAGGCCACCACTACTCAAAGCTTTCAGTAACCGCTTCAATACCTGACTGGGTTGATGTTTCGGTGCTGGTGCTTTCCGAGGCTTCAGTTCAGTTGTACCCACCCCAGTGGAACCCCACCATAGCTGCTGGAGGCTCAAACACACTTGATTTGACAGTCTGCAACCAGGGAGACACAACGCTCTCCAGCATCTCGCTTTCAGTCTCAGGCGACATACAAGGATGGGTCACTTTCCCGGATGGCGCAACAATAACCTCGCTAAACCCTGCAAAATGCGAGACAAAACAGGCAGTCTTAGATGTCCCCCAAACTACCGCTGATGGAACATACACGGGGGTTTTCACTGCAGACGCTGGATCGGGGGTGGCGGACACATCAAATGCGGCAGTCACTGTTTCAGGAGTGGGCGCGACAACAACCACTACAACAACCACGACGACCACAACCACTACAACCACAACCACTACAACGACAACCACTACAACGACAACAACGACTACCACCACCGAGCCGACGACATGCGATGGATACTGCACCAACTTAGGATACACATCAGGAACATGCAG
>CAYXON010000047.1:0-7472 GCA_964467145.1 uncultured archaeon
AACTTACAGACTCAATAATCAAGATATGGGAAGCGCTCAAAGAACTGAATAAAGCATCTAAATAATTGTCCAATAAAGTTTGTTCTATATGCTATATAACTTGGGCTAACTAATATGGTATATCTTTTAATACGGTGAAAATGATGATTGGAGAAATTGGTCTGGGCTTGCTTGTTGCGGCCCTTTTGATACAGGCAGTGAGCGTTTGGAAAGGAAGTAAAGAACTTAACCGTGGTTTTTTGGCGGTGTACATGGTCGGTTGCATTATACTGACGTATGAACAGTTTTCTTCAGCCCCGTTGATGGCGGCCTTAAACTTTGGTTGCGTGGTTGCAGCAGGACTAAGCCTAATCAAACTCAAGTAAGGAAATACCCGCTTATTGCGCAGGACAGGTACATGCTTTACTGCGCATTTGTTTTTTTTCCCTTATTGTTATCTCTTCCCAGGATAATGTGGGGCTTCTGATTTAAGCCTTGCATCGAATATGTAATGGTTAGGATGAAGTCTGTTGATTCGGTTTGCGGCAACATCGTGGATGTAGTGGCGCGAAGGGTGTACCCCGGCGTCATCAGGGTATCTGGGGGCAGAATCTCAGAAATTATCGAGACAAGTGAGACCTACGACACATATGTCATCCCAGGTTTTGTTGACTCCCACGTACATGTCGAATCCAGCATGCTGACTCCATCAGAGTTCGCAAGGGCTGCTGCAGTTCACGGTACTGTGGCATGCGTTTCCGACCCTCATGAGATAGCGAATGTCTTGGGTGTTGACGGCGTCAGGTACATGCTTGATGACGCTAAAAAGACGCCCTTCAAGTTCCTATTCGGCGCGCCATCATGCGTGCCAGCCTCACAGTTTGAGACTAATGGGGCGCGGATTGGTCCTGATGATGTCAGAGAGCTTCTGGCACTTGATGGAATCGGATACCTCGCCGAAGTCATGGACTACCCAGGGGTAATAGGCGGGGATCCTGTGGTGCTCGCCAAAATTTCAGCATCTAAAGCAGTTTTAAAGCCTGTGGACGGGCATGCGCCAGGGCTTATGGGCGAGGACGCCAAAAAATACTTTGGCGCCGGCATATCAACAGACCATGAATGCTACCTGCTAGATGAGGCCAAGGGTAAGCTGGCGCTGGGCGTGCATGTGCAGGTGAGGGAGGGCTCAGCTGCCAAGAACTTTAACGAAATATTTCCAGCATGCATGGAAAAACCAGGTCTGTGCATGTTCGCAAGCGACGACAAGCACCCCCACGACCTGCTTGACGGGCACATCAACGAGCTTGTTTGCAGGGCTGTCAAATCAGGATTAGATGTGATGGACGCACTCGCTATGGCATCCCTTAACCCAGTCAGGCACTACAACCTTGACGTTGGCCTTCTGCAAAAGGGGGACTCAGTAGACTACGTAGTCGTCAACAACCTTCGCAACTTCAAACCACTAAAGACAGTCATAGGTGGTGTTGTAGTTGCTGAAGACGGAATCAGCAAACTCGGGTGGAATAAACCCCGTATAGTCAACCGGTTTGAGGCGACACGAAAGAGGCCTAAAGACTTCAGGGTTCCTTGGTCTGGGGGCCTTGCGAGAGTCATCGGCGTCTTGGACGGTCAGCTTGTGACAGAGAACCTGACAGAAGAGCTTAAGGTGGAGGGGGGCTATGCAGTGGCTGACACATCAAGAGATATCCTTAAAATAGCTGTCGTCAACAGGTACTCAAACGCCAAGCCCGCGTTAGGTTTTGTCAAAGGATTCGGGCTGGGGCAGGGCGCTATTGCGTCAAGTTTCGCACACGACAGCCACAACATAGTCGCGGTCGGCGCAACAGACGACGCAATATGTCTAGCAGTCAACCTCGTCATAGACAACCACGGGGGAATATCAGCGGCTGGAGAACGCGGCCTTGTCCTGCCACTTCCGATAGCAGGTCTTATGAGCGATCAGCCAGCAGACAAAGTCGCGGAATCATACCTGCGCCTTGACGCATACGCCAAATCACTAGGCTCCAAACTGACCGCACCATATATGACACTTTCATTCATGGCCTTGCCGGTCATACCCAAACTAAAAATAACTGACAAAGGATTATTTGACGGCGAAGCATTCAAGCCGGTGACTCTTGCAATAAATTAACGTTAATCAACTAACCGATCTTATCCGGGTGAAAAATCCTAAAAACTACTGCTTGATATTACTTATCATAATCTGGTACCTACATCTCTCTAGGTTAATATATTCCGACATGAATAATATACTATGGATAGGAATCGGTTTTTTTTAGGGTTTGCATTAGCTGTTGTTATTTTTGTCGTATCTTATGGCGTTTGGATGCCTGACAATTCTGTGACAACAACCACATTAAAAATTACATCAACCACGATTCCAACAATCACTACTACAAATGGTCCCGCATCAGATAGTGTTGTGTTCAAGCAGGTTCCCTCTGAGAATGCGACAAAAGCCCTGCTATCCGGTGAGATAGACTACTACCTCACATCACTCACTGCTGAGCAGGCCCTAGAACTCAGGAATAACCCTGAAATAAAGCTATACTACGCAGCATCCCAGATAAACGGCATCATCCTCAACCCCGCCCCCGCA
This sequence comes from uncultured archaeon, assembly GCA_964467145.1. Classification (GTDB taxonomy): domain Archaea; phylum Altiarchaeota; class Altiarchaeia; order IMC4; family SCGC-AAA252-I15; genus JAHIYG01. Next base: position 2,600 of record CAYXON010000047.1, read on the forward strand.
GCAAGCGGTAGTCTGAATCCTTTCTCACTGCAAGAGGTAAGGTTTGCGATGCAGTATCTCCTAGACCGTGATAAGATGGTGGATGAGATACAAAATGGGTTTGGGATGCCTATCGTGACAAATTTGCTGCCGACTCAACCCAGCTACGAGATTGTCAAGGATATCGTTGACGGCTATGACATCACCTACAACCGGCAAAAAGCAGACCAGATGATCTCCAACTCTCTGTTGGATGCTGGTGCCGAAAAGATTGACGGCAAATGGACTTACGGTGGGGAGGAGATAACACTCACAGTCCTTATGCCCGCCAGCTATCCTGAACTTAAGGGAATCGGCGACAGCATCTCATCCGAGCTTGAGTCTGTCGGCTTCAATGTTGAGCGAGTCTACATAAAAAAAGGCGAGGACTATCCATCAGACTTCTCAGACCCCATCAATCTGAAATGGAATGTTGACGTCACAGCATGGATCTACTACGGGCACTCACGGTATGAGGGCGCGAGCTTTTTGGAACTATACAGCAAAGATGGTTGGTGGACCTACAACAACACCGGCATAATCGCAGTGAACGACAAGCTCCAGAATTACTCAAGCGAGGCTGAGTGGGAGCAACTTAACCGCGAGCTCGCTAACCTAAGCATACTCGATTCCGTCGGCATATGGGTCACAGCCAAAAACAATGTTTTCGCCGCTAGAAGCGACGTGCAAGGATTGACTGACGACCGTTTTGTGGGATTAAGGTCATACGGAAACATCAGGGAAGCATATGTTGCTGGCAAAACCGACTTGACTGTTGGAGCAGACGCACTCTACTACCAGGGAGACTCCTGGAATCCAGTCGTTATTGAACACATAAACATGATGGATGTCGCCAACACACTAAACGACCCCGCAACCTGGGATAATCCATTAACCCTTGAAAAACAGCCTTTCAGGTTAGGTTACTCAATCAAGACAAATGGCCCTGACACTCAACTGGATGTGCCGCAAGACGCGTTTGTCTGGAATGCCACATCAAAGACTTGGGTGCCTGTTGGCGAGGGAACCACAGCTAAAACCAAACTAACCTATGACATGTCAAAATATGTCGGAGGCATATGGCATCATAATGCTGTAATAACTTGGGCGGACGTGCTGTACTCCATAGCAAGCTACTGGGACATGTCCTACGACGATGCTAAGACGAGGCTGTCAGGCTCTAGATGGAGGACTTATTTCGAACCCATAAGGGGTTTGAGAATAGTGGACGACAAGCTTGAAGTCTACTTGGACAAGTGGAGTTTCGACGACGATGAACTGCTCGTGTTGGACTCAGTATTCCAAAGAAGCGCGCCATGGGCGCTCTTTGCAGCAATGGACAAGACAATATATGATGACGGCAGACTCGTATACGACAGATACTCCAAACCCGACGGCCTGAACGCCTCCGCGATGTGCCTTGTGAACAGCAGCCACATCCAGATTGTGATGGAAAACCTCGAAAAACTCAAATACTCGGAGGTGGCGCCGTTCATAACAGTTTCATCAAAAGCATACGCCACAGAAACTGACCTTAATGAGCGGATAGCGGCTGTTAAATCGTGGAACATCAGATACGGAAACTTGGTCATAGGCTCTGGCCCATTCTACATGGTCAAATACGACAGCATAGACAACTCAATAGAAATGAACGCCTTCAGAGACCCGCTCTACCCCTTCAAGAAAGGGGACTGGCTGCAGTCTGAGCGCGCGCGCATTAACAGCGAGTTCAGGGACTTCATAAAAGCGTATGAGTCAAAAGTTGTTGACCTAAACAGGGAGATTGACATAGCCTACTTCGATGCTTCCATCTCCGGCAGGGACGAAGACTACGAGAAGATGTCTGAACTGCAGATTAAGCTAACCGACGTGTACAGTAACCGGGAGGATTTTGCGAAACTCAAGGTTTTCAGGGAGTCTGGCGCGATAACAGACGAGAAACTGAAACGCCAGCTTGACCTCTTATACAACTCTTATCTGGAAAACCAGATAGACGAGAAAAAGTTAGCTGAGCTAATAGAACTGCAGAATAAAGTCGAGCAAAAATTCAACACATTTAGGGTTGAATTGAATGGTAAAAACATATCAGACAACGACGTCGACGTAATACTAACGACGTCCACAGACTCCCAAGAGCTTGAGGCTGCGTGGGCTGGCAGCAAGTCAATCGGCGGCATCGTCTCAGAAGACGTAATACGTCTTGTGAAGATGAGAAACCAGATTGCGACAGAACTCGGATTCAAAAACTACTATGAGATGCAACTCATACTGGCGGAGCAAGACCCGGCGGAGATAGACAATGTCATGGAAGAGCTGGATACCCTAACCTCTAAGGATTACGAACTGTTGAAAGGTGAGATAGACGACTATCTCTCAGCACGCGACAACATATCACAAGATGAGCTGATGCCCTGGCACTACCAAAACCGATTCTTCCAGGACGTGCCAAGCATCTACGAAGTCAACTTTGACTCATACTACTTGGGCAAGGACCCAGTCAACATAACCGCTAACTATTACGCTGGAATAGGCCTTCCCATAAACGACCTACTCAACAAAAGCGACTTGTATGAGCGGGAGGGCAAATACCAGCACGCCTACACCGTAGACATAGACCGGCAGGGAGACGTCCGCGTAGTTGCAAACGTAAGACCCAACTCTTACTGGATGAAGACGCTACTGCACGAATACGGCCACGCAGTCTACTTCAAAAACATAGACTCAACCCTTCCATGGGAGTTAAGGAGTGTCCCTCACCTACTCAACACTGAAGGAATTGCCATAATCATGGAACGGCAAGCGTACAACCCCGCGTGGATGCATGAAAACGTCGGAATCTCCACTGCGGAAGAGCAAAAAATACTAAAAGACAGTATCAGCTACCAGAGGGCGTATGAGCTGATATTCAGCCGCTGGACCCTAATCATGTATGAATTTGAGAAGAGCATGTACGAGAACCCGGACCAAGACCTGAACAAGCTGTGGTGGAACTTGGTTGAGAAATACCAGCTGATTACGCCCCCACAAGGAAGGAACGAACCGGACTGGGCGTCTAAAATACACCTAGTAAACAGCCCAGTCTACTACCACAACTACATACTCGGAGAAATGTTCGCATCCCAGGTACACTACAAACTAATGAGGGACATTCTGAACGCCAGCAGCCAAAGCTACACAGGACAGAAGGAAGTCGGACAATACCTGACAGATGAAGTGTTCGCACCAGGCGACACATACAACTGGAACGAGCTGACAGAACGAGCAACAGGCGAAAAGTTAACTGCAAAATACTTCGCCATGCAATACATGTCCCCCCAGGCAGCAAGCTAAAGAACACACCCCATTGCCCCCAACGAGGGCAAGGGTGATATTCTTTTTACCTCTCTAACTATTTAATGGCATATGCCCATTACCCTATCTATTATGAAAAAACAACTCGTCACCTACATACTCTTTGCGATTGTGTTTCCGCTTATGACCTCACCTCTGGTTAGCGGACAGCGTATCACGGTCTTAGGCAACTCCATAGATTTGCCCCTAGTGTCAGGGTATCTGGATACTTACATGGCCGCAGGCGTTGATGTTCAGACTATCTCGGCGAATGAGCTCCCAGCACACAAAAACGATCCAGTTATAATGATACTTGGGGGCCAGAATTCGCCAGAGGGCGTCGGCGAAATCGTGGGTGGAATACTGAACCCGAACGAGAAGAACGATGTGCTTTCAAGCCCTAATTCCGAAGTCTTTGCCATCGCAGCGAACTTATGGGCTGCAAAGCAGAAGGTCATAGTATTTGCAGGGTATGGTAAGGAACAGACAAGGAGGCTGTTTGCGGGGGCGCAGGCAGACATCCTGAAGTCCATGCGCTTCAACGACAGTGCATTCGCAGTTAACTACACCGATACTTCAGCTACGGTGCCTCTTTTGGACGGCACGCAGCCTTTCACTGACGTGGACGCTTATGAAGCGAACTCAATCATACGGGGTATCTCTGGCGTATTAATCGTTGACGTGCGCGGCGCACCCTTCTATGATGCTGGTCACATACCCAACGCGAAAAACATCCACGGCAGGGAACTTTACACCCAAGTCGACTCGATGGACAAGGATGTCACCTATCTCCTCTACTGCGGCGGGAATTCTGAAAGCATCGCGGCAGGAAACCTGATGTACCAAAAAGGATTTAAAAAAGTTTACCGACTTGTTGATGGCTACATAGCATGGCGCAGAGCAGGTTTTCCCAAAGAGAAGACGGGATAATCAGGGATTGTGTTTGATAATTTTTAGCTGTTCTGGCGAGGCACTTCTTTTGGTTTGGTCTGGTAGTTCGAGCTCAAACGGCACTTCAGGTTCGAGGACATAAGCCCTTATCGGTTGTATCCCTTTTTTCACGGCTGTCGCCCATCTGTGGTGGCCATCTATAACGTACAGCACATCTCGTCCGAATCTCTGAGCCTTTAGAACTATTATGGGTTCCGCGGTGCCGTCCTCTATCTGTGTCTGCCTTATCTTAAGCTCCTCATCTACCAGAAAATCTTGTGTGGGCTTTAGCACGCTAGGGTTAACATCAACGCCTTTCTCGTCAACCCCCAAATCAACGGCTACTCTTGTCTTATATCTGGTTGAATAAATCTTCGCAACTTCAAAAGCACCCCCCTTAGTCGTTAACTCAAGTTCATACTCATGAGGTACTTCTACAGGAAACTGCCTAACACCCGGCACCCCCACATCATTAGGGCGTCCTAACTCATCCCTTCTTTTCAACCCCATACTAACACCTGTAAATAATCTTTTGAAGTACTGATTAATTACGGGATACGTGAGTGTAAAAAACAGTTTTTTTTCTGATTTTATT
>CAYXON010000048.1:0-7322 GCA_964467145.1 uncultured archaeon
CAAGGTTCTTTGTCAGAGTGTAGCCGCCGAAGTATGATGCGCTCGCATCATCAAGTGCGCCGGTTACTGTGACTTTCGCGTCGAATGCCGCGTCTATGCCGATGTTTATCAGCTCCTCATCTGAGACTTTTTCGCCGTCTATTATGATTTGTTGTTTGCTCGTCTCCTTGCTGAGCCTGACTTTCCGTATCTCTCCCTTTTCCTTTGCTATGGCGCCGACTGTTGCAAGAACTATCACGTTGGCTGCGATGGATGAGCTTTTGAGCCCCGCCGCATGCGGTACGTCTGATTCAGTCACTACCTTGGCGCCGGTGAATTTTACGCCGAATCTTTTGAGCGTTCTTTTGACTGCGGCCTCTGCGAGTATCAGGCCCACACCATCCTCGCCGTTAACTATTGACTCGACCTTTTTGGTGTTAGTCAACTCGACTGTGGTCTTGTTTGTGAGGCCTATCCCGTATGCGCCGCCTTTGCCTGTCGCAAACCCCGTAATTATTGTGGCTGCGCCGTGGCATACTGCTGTCGCCTTCATAATGGGTATTATTAAGTCCTGTCAGCTATTAAATTGTTTATGGCCTTTAGAGCCCATGTGTTCGTGTCTGGGCGGGTTCAGGGGGTTTTCTATCGTGCATCCACAAGGGATACGGCTATGGGGTTGGGGTTGGCTGGTTGGGTCAGGAACCTGTCTGACGGCAGGGTCGAGGCTGTTTTTCAAGGCGAGGAAGATGTTGTAAGAACTGCTGTGGCGTGGTGCCGCAAGGGTCCAGACGGTTCGAGGGTAGAAGACGTTGAGACAATATTTGATGAAGAGTTGGAGAACCTGACGACATTCTCGATAAGGTATTGAATACTTTTTAGTATCCGCCGAGGTCGACGCGGTTGACAAGCTGCAGGCTGTCAACGTTTATGTGGGTGACTATTATTAGCTGTCCCTGGGCTGCGATTTTGTTCAGAGCCTCACCCAATAATTCTCTGTGCGTTTCGTCAAGGCTTCCGAATGGTTCATCAAGGATTAGGAGCCTTATCGGAGACATCAGGTCGATGAGTGCGATTCTGAGCGCGAGCGCGAGCTGGGCGAGCTCACCGCCCGAGAGTTGTTGTGCGCTGAGTTGTCCCATTGTTGTCCTGACGATTAGTTGGTAGTCCTTGTCGAATGAGACGTCGACGTAGCGGGGGTTCTGGTTGAATCTCTTGAAATGATTTGTCAAAAGCTTGTTGAGTTTTATTATGGAGTTCTCGCGCAGGTACCTGGCAAGTCCCTTGTCTCTGTGGAAGACTTCGCGCGCCGCACTCAGGAGCCTTATGTGTTTTTGGGTGTTGTCGTGCTCTGCCTTTAGGTTTGCGTATTTTTTCAGCTCGTCCGTTGCCTGCTTCATCTGTTGTTGCGTGAGCTTCATCTCGTTTGCGAGTGTCTTTAGCTCGGAGTCAAGTTCGTATTTTTCCTTTGTTAGCCTGTCTTTTTCAGCAGAGACTTTCCGGTCTTCGTCCTCGCTGTATCTCAGCTCTGATAGTTTTTGCGATAGTGTCCTGAGCTCGTCTTTCGTCTTTGAATATTTTTCCGCGAGAGTCCCCTGTTTTCTCTCAAGCTCTGCTAGTGCGATGACCTCTTTTCTCACTGACTCTATCCTGCCTGTGAGCTTCATAAGGTCCTGGTTTCTTTTCTCAGCCTCCTGGAGTGTCTCGCCTGTGTGACCTGTTTTTTTGAGCTCATTGTCTATGGTTGCTCGGTCATCTGTGATTTTTTTGAGTTTTTTGCTTTTTTCGAGTATTTCCTCAGCGAGATGCTTCATCCTCGCCTCAACCTCCCTTATTTTGTTGAGTTTTTCCTCGCTGTCTTTAACAGTCTTTTTTGACTGTTTGACTGCCTGCTCAAGCGCGTTCACTTGCTCGTTTAATGCTGATATCCTCAGTGCAGTGTCTTTTTGTTCTCTTTCTAGCACGTACTGGTTTAGTTTCTGCCCGCATTGGCTGCACCTCGGCTCTCCCTCAAGGCTTGTGAGTTGTTTGTAGTGTTCTGCATGGTGTCTTATTTCCGCGCTTGTTTGCGCGTATTTCTTGTCTGTGTCCTCAGCGTTTTGTCTTGCGTCAACGTACTCTCGCTCGAGCGTTTTTTTGCCTTCCGCCTCTTTCGCTAGTTTCTCCAGCTCTTTTTTCCTATCTCCTACGTCGCCGACGTTTTTTGCGGCGTCCTCGTTTTCTTTGAGTCTTCTTAGTGCTTCAGTGAGTTTTTCATACTTAGCTAGTGAGTTGCGTTCGGTTTCGAGTTTTTCCAGGATTTTTTTCTGCCCCCTGATTTCCTCGACTCTTTTGAGTGTGGACTCAAGCTCCTTAGCGGTGCTTGCCTCATCTATTCTGAGTTGGTTCGCCCTCTTTTCGACTGAGTCTTTTTCCTTTTTTGTCTTTTGTATCTGCTCCGACTTTGTGGCAGCGACTGCAAGTTCTGCCGCAGTCTTTTTGAGCTTTTCATCGAGCTCCTGTGATGACTCGCGCAGCTTCTTTTGTTTTTCCTCGGATTCCTTTATCCTTTTGCAGTATTCGTTTTCGGCGTCTTGTGGGTGTTTTTTCATCTCGTCATCGAGTACCTCCACCCTCGTTTGTTCATGTTTTATTTCTTCTCCTGTTTTTTCCCAGACTCGCTCGAGTCTGTCAAGGCCGAAGAGGCGGTCCATCTCGAGTTTGCCGTCTTTGCCAGATAGCTTCTCAAGTATCGATGTGAGTCCGCTTTGGGGTATGTAAAGTAGTTTGTCGAGTATGTCTTCCGGCAGTATCTGCTGCATCCGCTCGTATGCGCTTGACGGGTTGTCTGCGACCTGTATTCCGTCGCATGACATGATGGCTGTGGATGCTTTGTCTATGTAGAGTTTTTTCTCAATCAAATAGTTTTTCCCGTCTTGTTCGAATGTGAGCGATACTGTCGCAGACCGTTGCCCGTTTCTTATCCTGTTGTTGTAGCCTCTGGCGCTTTCTGCGAATATGAACCTTATAGCCTCAAGAATCGAGCTTTTGCCTGTGCCGTTTCTGCCCTCTATCTGAAGGCCCTGGCTCAAGTCCAGTTCAAGGCGCTCGTGGCACCCCCAGTCCTCTAAAGTCAGCTGATTCAGACGCATAACATAAACAATCGTTTGTTGAGAATAAATGTGGTGCTGGAAAGTATTTATCCGGTCTTTACCCGGTATCTACTACTATGGCTGTTACTGTCAAATATCTTAGGGGGCAGCCGCTTCTTACTGCGCCTTCTGAAAGCGAGCTTCTTGTCGTGCCCAACCAGTGGGTTGATGGCATGCGGAAATTTCTTGAAGAAAGTATGAAGTCCAAGGACATGAGCGTTTTCATACCTATGGCTTCTGCGATGATGAAGGCCGGTTTGGATGTCGCAGCTGATGTCGAGCATATGCGCGGCACAATAGTAAGTAAACTGCATAGTGAACGCGACTTCACAGGCTCAGTCTGGTTCTTCCTGCTGACTGCATCGGACGCCAGGGTTTTAGGTTTTGACGTCAAAGATTTCTGTGCTGTAGTTGACGGCAGGCTGAGAAAAGAGTTAATTGACAACAAGCCAACAGACCACCCAAACGACCACTTCTTCCGCCATGCTGTGCCAGCGAAACTCTCTGGCATGGATTTGTCCGAGGAGGTTGCTCAATATGATGGACTAATGCGCGATATACTTGACGAATTCGCAGTAAAAGGCGATTGGTGGAGCTACTCAAGGACTGCAGGATACATGGGCATACTCGGCGTGGACGTTTCAGAGCATGTGAGACGAAACAAGGATAACATGCTGTCCTATCTTGGGACATATCTAAAACGGTATACGCTTCGTGAATTCGGGGTAGATGAAACGAATGTTGGAAGGGATATCTGTAGGCTCAGTCACTGGATGCACAAGGCTGGAGCTGATGTCCGGGATGTTCTCAAAGGCAACAAGATGGCGTTGCAATACTTCCTAGTTGAAATGCCGCAAAAGGGTTTGTGGGTCGGGCTTGCGGAATCGCTTGCGGAACTTGCGGAAATCGGCGTAATAACATATGATAAAAGCTCAGTTGTAGCATCTGATATTCCCCCACTTAAGAAACTCTAAAACTGGAACGTGATTATCCTGAATATCAGGCTCAGAATCAGTTTAGGCCACCCTATCATCGGAAGTCTTAGGAATGCTCTGCCTGTGACTTGGGCGTCGTTTACTGGGTAGGCTATTTTGAAATTAATGTTGCACTGGTCAGAGCCCGCGTTGTTGTCCCCTTTTGTTATGAAAAACCTGAAGTCGCCGCCCTCCGGGTACCTCGAGTAGAAGCATTTTTCAGAGCCTTCCTGACAGGCTCGCACGTTATCGGCATACTGTTTAAAGCTGTTGAGTGTGAAGCAATCTAGTGTTCCCTCGCCGCTGACTGGCACATAATCCTTGACTTGCGCCACGCCAACGACCCTATGTATTATCGGGTCAGTGCTCGAGAAATTTAGGTGGTGGAGATCCCGTTCATAGATTATGACGTCCCCTAGCACTGCTTTTGGGTCTCTGACAACCATCATGTCGCCCATGTCAAATCCGCTAGTCAATGGGAAAGAGCTTATGACGTTGTCTTTCACACCGCGGGATTGCAGCCAAGAAATCCAGCTGTTGTCGCCTGCCGTATGGACCATGCTCTGGGATGTCACAACAACAAGTGGCACGAGCATGTCCGCGCCAAGAAGAAGCCTCAAAATGATTATGATTGTGAGCACTGTTGCTCCGACATCAGCGGTATCCCTCACCCATGGGGAAAGCCATTTTGGAAGGCGTGCCAGAAAAGCCTCCCAGCACTCGTTAAGGGCCTTAAAAGGCTTCATAAGCTTCCTGTGTTTTTTCATCAAACCTTCCATATTTAATTTAACCGGATACTATCTATAAGAAGAGGCTATTATAAACAATGGACTACCAGGCGGCAGTAGACTCAGAGAAGAAGAACTTCGCACAATTATTCTCACGGTTACCCGTACTCATAGTGCGCGGGCAAGGCGTCCACCTATTTGACGACGCTGGGAAGAAATACCTCGACCTATTCGCTGGCGTCGCAGTATCGTCAGTCGGGCATGCCCACCCAAAAGTAGTCAAAACAATATCTGAGCAGGCCTGCAAACTCATGCATGTGAGTAATTGGGTCTACACCGAACCACAGCTCGCACTCGCTGAAAAACTTGTTAAGCTCACCGGGATGGAGCGCGTGTTTTACACAAATGATGGCTCAGGAGCTGTTGAGGCGGCCTTCAAGCTTGCAAGAAAACAAACCGGCAAGAAAGAAATAATCGCGATGGAAAAAAGTTTTCACGGCCGAACAATGGGCGCGCTATCGGCAACATGGGCTGAGAAATACCGAAAACCATTCGAGCCGCTCGTGCCAGGATTCAAGTTCGCCAAATACAACGACATAGACTCCCTGCGAAAAACAATCACAGACGACACAGCCGCGGTGATAGTCGAGCCAATACAGGGTGAGGGGGGAATAATACTCCCAGATGACGACTACCTGAAAAAGGTGCGCGAGCTAACATTGGAAAAGGATGTACTCATGATAGTTGACGAGATACAGACAGGGTTCGGAAGAACTGGACAATGGTTCGACTACAAACGGGCTGGCATTAAACCCGACATGCTCACGCTCGCTAAAGGGCTTGGCGGCGGATTTCCTATAGGTGCTGTTATGTACTCTGGCATGGACTTTGAGGCTGGACAGCACGGTGGAACATACAACGGAAGCCCGCTCGCATGCTCTGTCGCAAAGATGGTTCTTGAAATAATCGAGAGCGAGAAACTCGTTGAGAACGCGGCAAAAACAGGCAAATACTTGATGGAAGGCCTGTCTGGTAAGAGTGTGCACGGGCGCGGACTCATGATAGGCGTTGACGTTGACGATGGCAGAAAAAAGACAATAGAGCTCATTAAAAAGGGGTTCATCCCGATATACAGCGGAAACACGCTACGGATACTTCCCCCACTAATCTTTAGAAAAGAACACGCGGACGAAGTGATAAAGGCGTTTGAGGAGGTTGGGGTATGAGCGAAGTAGATTCCAACCTCATAGCCGACATATACCAGCTTCTGCCAGGCAAGAACTGCGGGCAAAAATCCCCGTGCGGACTACCAAAGTGCGCAATGTTCGCCAAAGAAATCATAATCGGCGCAAAAGAGATAAAAGACTGCCCATACCTACAAGAAGAAAATATGCAATCAATACTCCTAAGAATCTCAGAGGCTTTCCGATAAAACATATTTATAACCCCAAATCAAATATGTCACCATGCTCGAGTTCCTGTTCTTTTTGATATTTGCGGGATTCTTCGCAAGTCCGTTCATACTGGGGTTTCTGTCCATGTTTTTCAAGATAGTGCGTCAGTACGAGCGCGGGATACTCCTAGCATTCGGGAAATTCGCAGGCATACGCGGGCCAGGACTTAACATAATCATACCCGTCTACCACAGATTCATAAGGGTAGACCTTAGGATAGTGACTGTTGACATCCCCAAACAGGAGGTCATGACAAAAGACAATGTGCCAGTCAAGATAAACGCAGTCATCTACTTCAAGGTTTCAGACCCTGAGAAGGCGTACTTCAACGTCGAAGACTACATGTACGCAGTCTCAAAATACGGGCAAACATCGCTTAGAAACGTCGCAGGCGAGGCCACACTTGATGAGCTACTCAGCGAGCGCAAGAAGATAGCCTCCAAACTAAGGGACATAGTGGATGTCGCAACAGACCCGTGGGGTATAAAGGTCACAGGAATAGAAGTCCAAGACATTGAGCTGCCAGAAAACCTCAAGCGCACAATGGCCAAACAAGCTGAGGCAGAGCGTGAGAAGAGGGCAACAATCATAAAAGCAGAGGGTGAGGTATTGGCTGCTGAAAACCTCGCGAAAGCCGCCCGTAACCTTTACGGACAGAAGGGTGCCCTTCACCTTAGGACACTACACTCGCTAAACGACATGTCAAGCGACGAATCAAACACCATCAGGTTCATATTGCCCCTTGAAATCCTAAGGGCACTGGAGGAGGTGGACTAAAGATGATCTACCCAAGAGTAATCGACCAATACCAGAGAGGCATACTATTCTCATTTGGTAAATACTCGGGAATACTAAAACCAGGTCTCCACCTTCTTCTCATGTTCTACCACAGCGTCGAAGTCGTCGACATGAGGATAAAGACAATCGACATACCAAAGCAGGAGGTCATGACCCGCGACAACGTTCCGGTCAACCTCAACGCAGTCATATACTTCAAGATATTCGACCCAGAAAAAGCAATCCTAAACATCAAAGACGTCGTCTACGCAACGTCAAAGT
>CAYXON010000049.1:0-7246 GCA_964467145.1 uncultured archaeon
ACTAAAAAGCAACCCCTCAATACTTGAGCCCATACAAAACATCTGGGTGGACATACCCCAACAATACATGGGATCCGTCACAAGAGAACTGAACAGAAGACGCGGAATAGTCGGCGCAATGAACCAAAAAGACGACTTAATGACCATAGAAGCAGTAATGCCAGTCGCAGAATCATTCGGTTTCGCAGGAGACATAAGAAGCTCAAGCGAAGGACACGCCCTCTGGAGCACAGAAAACGCAGGATTCGCAAAACTCCCAAGAGAACTACAAAACAAAGTAGTAACTCAGGTACGGGACAGAAAAGGCCTTAAAAAGGAAATAGCACGTGCGGAGGACTACATGGGCTGATTTATAAGCCTAACATCAATAACTTAAGCTAACCAAAAAAATTGGAGGATAATAAAAAAAGATGGCTGACAAACCTCATATAAACCTTGTGTTTATTGGACACGTAGACCACGGGAAATCCACCATGGTCGGCAGGCTACTGTACGACCTAGGGGAAGTAACCGAACAGCAGATGAAGAACCTCAAAGCAGAGGCAGACAAATCCGGCAAAGGCACATTCGAGTTCGCCTGGGTAATGGACTCCCTCAAAGAAGAGAGAGAACGCGGCGTCACAATCGACATCGCACACAAAAAATTCCAAACCCAAAAGAACAACTTCACAGTAATCGACGCCCCCGGACACAGAGACTTCGTTAAAAACATGATAACTGGAGCCTCACAAGCCGACGCAGGAGTACTAGTCGTAGACGTAAAAGACGGCGTACAACCACAGACCAAAGAACACGCATTCCTGGCGAAAACCCTGGGACTCAACCAACTAATAGTCTGCATCAACAAGATGGACTCCGTCAACTACAGCGAAGAAGCGTACAAAAAAACACACGAACAACTAAAGACGCTCCTATCAAGCATAGGCTACAAAGTCGACACAATACCCTTCATACCGACATCAGCATACAACGGAGACAACATCAAAAACAAATCAGAACGGACACCATACTACAAGGGCGACCCACTGATAGCTGAACTTGACAAACTGAAGGCACCATCAAAGCCAACAGACAAACCACTCAGGCTACCAGTACAAGACGTCTACACAATCACAGGCGTCGGAACAGTGCCTGTAGGACGTGTGGAAACCGGGGTCATAAAACCCGGCGACAAAATCATCTTCATGCCCTCCAACGTAACTGGAGAAGTGAAGACCGTCGAAATGCACCACGAACAACTCCCAAAGGCAGAGCCAGGAGACAACGTAGGATTCAACGTAAGAGGAATCGGCAAAAACGACGTGAAACGCGGAGACGTAGTAGGACACGTAGGCCACGCACCAACAGTCGCAGAAGAGTTCACAGCACAAATAGTCGTGCTACAACACCCAAGCGCAATAACCGTCGGGTACACACCAGTATTCCACCTGCACACGGCACAGGTAGCGTGCACCTTCATAGAACTAATCAAGAAAATAGACCCGAAAACAGGGGCTGTAAAGGAAGAGCACCCAGAATTCCTAAAATCCGGTGACGTCGCACTAGTCAGGATAAAGCCGACCAAACCCGTAGTCGTAGAACCAGCGAAAGAATTCCCGCAACTCGGAAGATTCGCAATCCGCGACATGGGCCAGACAGTCGCCGCAGGAATGGCGGTAGAGGTGAAGAAGAAGGAGATGTAAATCTCCTTCACCCAAACCTTTTTTCCATAAAAAAAGGCAAAAAGCTCAAAGAAACAGGATGGACAAAGCACGCATAATACTGATAGGCAAGGACATGACCCAGCTTGAGGACGTCTGCAACCAAATAGTCGACGTCAACAAGAAAACCGGGACCAAATACAGCGGACCAATACCGCTGCCGACCAAAGACATGAAAATAACCTGCAGAAAAGCACCATCAGGCGACGGCACAGAAACCTGGGAGCGCTGGAACATGAAAATCCACAAACGCATAATAGACATAGGCGCCAACGAAAGAAGCCTAAGACAGATAATGCGAATACAAGTCCCAGACGGCGTCCACATCGAAATAGAGCTGACAAAATAAAAAGTGGGGGGACACTATCCTCCAAAAACCCCCGTAAACCCTTTTTTATTCTAAACCAACCTAATAAGAAAACCCTCAAAAAACACACCGCTCCTGTAGTGGTCGGAGTTAGCCGACGACTAAGGGCGCATACCCCTGCGTAAAAGCTCCAGGGTATGCACCATAAAAACATGAAGCCTCTGATACTTGAGGTGGATAAACATTCAAACTCACCGAAAACGCTCCTGTAGTGTAGACCGGCCTATCATTCCGGACTTTCGATCCGGTGACTCGGGTTCAAATCCCGGCGGGAGCAATAGTTTTTTTGTTGGTTTTTCTCCCTGCATGTATTTCTTCCTCCTCTAGCGAGTGTGTTGTGACTGGGGTTGGGTTTCAGAAGATTAAGCCAGTATTATCTGGTGTTGGGTGTGTTGCGGGCGGCGACTTCACGGCGGTTTTCACAAATGGCGTCGGCACAGAGATAAAGGTCACAGGCGTTTCCGCAACCCTTTCAGACGGTGTCTTGCCGATGGTTTATGACGTTGATGTGTTGAGTGTCGGGGAAAACATCACCCTCTCATGTAGCGGTTGCTGCCCAACGCAAAAGGAAACATACGCGGCGGGTCTTGAGATATCATATGATGTTCAGATTGGGACGACGGTTTATCCGGCAACTGAGTCCGGCACCATACGCGGATGCATGGATTAGGCGTATTGTTTTAGTCGCCAACTATTTATTCTTTCTCGTCTATAACTTATTTAGTGCACCCTAGAAGACTTGGGTTGGCTGAGTCGGGCAGGGAGATAGATTCTGTAGTAGCTGATGCGCGCGGCGTCTTCGATTCTTTTTCTAGGGTTCCTGTCTCAAACGAGCTTGTCTGTTGTTTTGACGGTCACGTCCACACAGGCGCATCAGACGGTGAGCGGACACCTGTAGAGCTAGCATTCCAAGCCCACCAGGGCGGGTTGTCGGTTGTTGTCGCAGACCATTATAGCATTGATGGTGCTGTTGAGGCTATGCGGGAGTTTAGTGAGCTGTCAGCGCATCTTGGAAGTCCCGGGGGCGCGTCTGTCATGGCTGGGATTGAGTTGTCTGTCAGGCTACCCGAAGATGATTTTCCAGATCAAAAGAAGATGCATCTTCTCGGCGTTGGCGTATCAACCGGCAGAAACCGGCTTACGAGCTGGCTTTCTGACCATAGTTGCAAAAAGAAGGCTGACACGGAGTTGGCGCTAAAAATAATCGAGCGTCTGAGGTGTGAATGTGTGGTGGTTGATTCAGGGGTGTATGAGCGGATTAGGCATTACCGGAACGTTTACAAGGCCATTGCGAAATCGATAATGTCTTCTAAAAACATAAAGCCGATTAGAAATCACCTCGGCGTCTGCCTTAATCAGAGCCGGAAAAAGTTCAGAAACAAAAGAGGACACCATCTTAACATTGAGCGGGAGGTAATACGTTCTCTCAGAAGCCATTACGGGGATCTTGCAACAGACAAGCCTTTTTTAGAGGATGCTATCAGGATTATCAAATCAGCTGGCGGGGCGGTGGTTGTCCCCCACATACTCTCCAGCAACCCCCAGATGAGGTCTTACTCAACTGGTGAGCTCATCGAGTATTTTGAAACACTCTCATCTTTTGGGGTGGACGGCGTTGAAGCGTATCATCCCGCGCACGACATCTATCAAGCCGACAAGGTCGCCCGCACCGCCAAGATGGCAGGCCTCATGGTTCTTGGGGGTTCCGACGCCCACCTACGAAGCGACGCATTGGGGGTCTTCACAAGAGAATCCATAACCTGGTGCTCCACCCAGTTTGCAAATCCAAATCATGTGGGTGCACACTACTAACTGGGTTTCTGCGCTTTATTTTGGCCTAAGATGTAGTGTCTAAAAAAACACTAATGTTTTTATCCTTGTCATCACAATCATTTTCATGGGTAAGTTACTGCTCTTTGTTGCAGTCATCTCTCTTATTGTTTTTTGCTCTGGTTTTTCGCAGGCTGCAATCTCCCCCATACGGCTTTATACCACAACCCTCGTCAAGACGACGACCACAACACTTGGCAAGACGCCGACAACACTCTTTTACATACCGACACTTCTTCGCACTACCACAACCACCTATCCATCAAAAACTACGTCAACGACCATCAGATTCATTCTCCCAACAACCTTAACTTATCGACTAGTCACGACAACGACAACACTTAACCCTAAGCTGATTGACTGTGACTCATACTGTTCGGGGGGCGCACTATACTATAACGGTAAATATTCATCTCTCCTCAAAAAATGCTCCTACTCATATCAAAAGTGCGCGCTAGGCTGTAACAGCAATGGCACAGGCTGCAAGACCCTAATTCCCAATGTATTAACCAACGGAAGCGGGCTCTCCATTGTCCCCATAAATCTTAGCATATTACTCCCCCACAACAACTGTCCGGGGATGGAAAATGCGAGCCAGACAGACGCTGACGGGGATGGCATCGGCGACGCCTGCGACAACTGCGCCCCGACATGCAGCTCACAGTGCGCATCAATTGGGATGACCCGGCCCTGTAACACCTGCTGGAGCTCATATGACCCATTCTGCCGCTACTGCTGCTGCGAAATATACGCCAACCCAGACCAAGCCGACTCAGACGGCGACGGAGTAGGCGACGTATGCGACGCATGCGATGGCACAGCCCCAGCATCTCAAGTCAACGAGTTCGGGTGCGTAAACTGCCTCGACTCAGACGCATCAAACCCAGAGAATAGGGGAACTGTCGAATTAGCGACTGGCGGCCCAATAGGACTCTCATACGCAGACGAATGCGTAAACATCTCACATATCCGGGAATACTACTGTTCACCTGACGGGGAGGAAGCTAGCTCCGTACTCCCCTGCACATTTGGCATGTTATGCATCAGAGGCAGGTGCTGCGTTAACACGGACCTAGACAACTGGTGCGAGGACGAGGACAACTGCCCCTACACATCCAACAACAACCAGCAGGACACAGATGGCGACGGTGTCGGCAATGCCTGCGACAACTGCGTGAACACAGCAAACCCAAACCAGCAAGACACGGACATGGACGGTAAAGGCAATGCCTGCGACAACTGCCCTAATGTAGCTAACCCGGGGCAAGAGGATGCTGACGGGGACGGTAAAGGCAATACCTGCGACAACTGCGTTAACATTGCGAATCCTAGCCAGCAGGACGCGGACGGCGACGGGGTCGGTAATGTCTGCGACAATTGTGTAAACATCGCAAACACAGACCAAATTGATTCAAACGGGGACGGGCAAGGCGACATGTGCGACTGCGACGATGAAATACGCGCTCCAAACGAGGACGGCATAGACTGCGGAGGACTATGCACAGTCTGCACAGGATGCTCAAAATACATCTACAGCGGAGACCCCGCAAACAAGATAAATATTGTCTTCATAAAGGACAAGGACTACGCAGGCAACCACGCTCAGTTTCTGACTGACATGGAAAACCTCATAGACAACGGATACTTCAACAACCCCGTATACAACAACAACAAGTGCAAGTTCAACTTCTACTTCCACGACGACGAAGGCGACTACCAAGAAGTCTGCAAAAAATGGGACCTCCCCGCGGATTTCGCCACCGACTGCCCATTTGCAAACACCGCAGTGATAGTGTTTAGGGGCGGCGACCGCGCATGTAAAAACGGCGACAGAATATCAGTACGCTTCAACGGCCTCAACACAATCCTCCACGAGTCCGGCCACGCCCTCTTCGGACTGCGGGACGAGTACTGCTGCGATGGCTCAACAAGCCAGGGGGGAGCATGCACAAACACATTCGACAGCCTTGCAAACTGCCAGAACTACGCAGCCGCAAACGGTCTAAACTCAGCCAACTGCTTCCTGTTCTGCCCAGCAACCAAGTGCTGGCCCTCGACAAACGCCCAAATACAGGACTGCAGGGACTGGTACGCGGCAGACGGCCACCCGGAAAACGACTACATGTGCTCGTGCGATGACTACGCTGACGAGACAGGGATGGACCCTGCAGAATGCGTGGCAGCAGCCCCAGCCACATGCCCAACAACACTCTGGACCCAACACTTCCAAGCCAAGGGGATAGCCGCCCCAACACTCGGGATACAGTCCCCTAACTGGTGCAACTACCGCGGAGGCGGAGTCCAGGAGTGCTGCGGCGACGAGTACCAGATTGATCCAAGCCCATACAACGTCGCCAACCCAGGAAACTGCGTCATGAAAAGCGGCGCACAATACGGCCCAGCATGCAACATATGCGGGCAACAATCACTAAATGCGATACCAGCATGCTAAAATGAAAACAACAAAGATACTCGCGGCACTCGCAATACTCACCCTAGTCTATAATGTGTCTGCTGAGCAGGACATGCGCAAGGCGATAATAATCGACATGGTCTCACGGCAGGGGTATGTGCAGTCAAACGGCGTCAAAGTCATATACGGTGTCGCACCCAACTACCTGCCAGACATGCTAGAGCCCGGGTCTCTTAAGATGGTGGCTGAGACAAGGGACAAAAACACGGTATGGGCGAGGACGATAATGAACCCTATATACTGCCAGATAGACGGGGACATAGACGAGGCTGAAAGTCACTATGTTACACTGGAGTCCAGTGAGTTCACGGCAGTCATACCCTTCCGCAAGGAGCTGGTATCCTTCACAGTATACGACGCAGTCACAGGTGACCGGCTGACATCGATAGACCTTGCAACCCCTATAGCGGATTTCTGCAAAAAACAGGTCTATGACGAGGATTGCGGCACAAAACCCCAGACAACCACAACAACATTATCAACGACATCCGACTCCACAAACCCTCCCACAACGACCACGACACAACGCAGTCAGATACCAGTCACCACAAACCCTCAACCACCGTCAGGCGGCGGGATAGTCGGCGGGATAGTCAACTTCTTCAGAGGACTATTCGGGTGAAGTATTATTTTAATACGGTGTGTTTCCTACTTTTAATTATGGCAACTAAGGAGTTTCATACAGCCCCAACCTCCCGTGACTTGCTTGATGATTCCCTGCTGAAGGCACCTCGCACAGACGCTGGAGACAGATATATCAATCGACTGCGTGGGGATATCCGATCAGGGGTTGGCAGCCAGTTTCACCGGACTCTTCTGGCAGAACTTGATGAGCATCCAGACATGACAATAAAAGACTGCTGGGAGCTGGTGGAA
>CAYXON010000050.1:0-7195 GCA_964467145.1 uncultured archaeon
AAGAACTAAACCGCGAAACAACAGTCGGGATAAAGGTCGCGCAACAAACACTCGAAAAACTCGGCATAACACCCGACCATCTGAGCGGGCAAAAAACCCCAGACCCAAACGAGCTGTCAGACAACGCAAAAAACATAACCTGGATACTGAACAACCTAGCAACCCTACTCTATCGCCGAGGCAGATACCTAATCCACACCACCAACCAACCCATTGAGGGCAGCCAGCACCTAAGGCAGACAAGGGACGCAACAAAAACAACACTCACCATGCTAAAACAACCCACAGACCCCATACAGATACTCGAAGCCGAAACACCAGAGCTCGGCGCAGAATCCATGACCGCATCTCGCGCACTGTCCATAATGGGATCCACCTACGAGCTCATCAAAGACACAGGCAGAGCATACTTCTGCTACCAGGCATCACTTAAGATAACACCCGACTTCAGGGAGGCAAAAGACAAGCTTGACCGCGTCTGGGCTGGCGGAAAATCTGCAGCAGAAAAAATAATGCAAGCTAAAAGACAGCCGAAAAAACAACAAAGACCTGAAAGACAGCAGACTCCACCAGAGCAAATCAGCTGGGAACAGATATGTGCGGAGTTGCAGACAGCATCCCCAAAATTGAGGACCCCAGAAATAGAACTAACACACTGCGACATGGATGTGGTGATGGGCCAGGCATCAGGGATTGCGCAAGATCTTGAAACACTAAAGGAAGCATCAAGAAGACACGGCCCTGAAGCAGCTAAATCGCTAATAAGACACCTTGAAGCGGGACAAGACAAGTTCTGGGCCCAAACAGACGAGACCACAATACCTGAGCTAATACGCGCCGAAGCCACCCTCGAGGCAATAGCAGCCAAACCCCAACTATTCGGGCTTAAAAGCCCATCCCCTGCCGAAAAAACAAGGGAACAATACCTGCAAATACGCCAGACCATGGTGGAACCCCATCTAGAACACGATGCAGGAGAAATAACCCGGTTATACCGCGAAATAACAGCTGAAAAAACAACCTAAAACAACCATTTTTTAACCCCCTACCCCATAATAAATACCTCTCAAGAAAATGCACCAACCAACAGGTTGGGAAGAACCATAAAAACACATCTTGGGCCTGTAGCTCAGTTGGTTAGAGCGCTCGACTCATAAACCCTTTCCGCCTTCGGCGCAAAGCGTTCACGGAAAAGGTTAAGAAATCGAGTGGCCGTGAGTTCGAATCTCATCAGGCCCATGTTAATGAAGCCTTTAACAAGGTTGAGGGTTCAACCTGATGAGGTAAGCAACCCAAGGGGGTGGAATCTCATCAGGTCCAAGTTTGTTTATGGTGTGGATTCTTGGATAATCTGGTAAAATGTTTATTTAGTTGTGTTTCTCTATAGGTTATGAGGGTATCATTGTGAGATTGTTATCTAGGCGGAGAGGGTCTGTTGAGGAAGCGGACGGATTTGAAGTGCTTGATCGGACAATAGATGCTATGCCGGACTCATTAGGTATTATAGTTAGAGGTCCCGCCCAAAAACCTGTTGATTGGGTTGATGTTAGCGTTGCCATGTCTAGTGACAAGAATTCAATGATGCGTGAGGCGCATTCACAAATCCCGCATATTCAACTGGCATCTATCAACGCAGTGGTTGATGGGTCTTTTATGAGTTGGGCTTCCGAGCAACAAAGGTTACAATTTCTTGCAGCAGTGATTAATCATAGCCGGCAAATTTTACGTACTGCAGGCGATAAACCCACACAAGAACAAGTTGATGGGGTTTTTTCTTCTACAGGTGGGCAGGGAGAAAATTTCCTAAGAAGGTATAGTGTTGGATCATTAGACATGCCTGAGGGCGAAAGAACAAAACTACAAAAATTGCATTTTTTCAAATTTGTTCAAGCAATTGAAAGGAATATAAAAGAAGAATAAGTCAGGATAAATCTTACCAGTCAAACCTACTCGGGCCCATCCTTTTTTTTAGTTTTTTATTTTTCTTCTGATTTGGGTCATTTGTGCTTGGTATTCTCTGAGTTTTTCTATTTTGTCGGCGTTTAGTATGTCTAGGTTTTGTGTTCTTGTGAATCCTTCTGTTAATTCTCCCATTTCCCGAGCTCTTAGTATGCTCCTTTGTTCGAATGTTATGTCTCCTACATATGCGACTTTTGTGCCGCGTACGAGTTTTCTTATTGGGTATTCCGGCCAGCTGCTACCGTCTAAATATTGTATCCATTTTGGGTTGTCTGCAATCCATGGGTGAAAATATGTGACTGAGTATCCGCGCATTCCCGAAAAATAAAAGTCTGCAACCCTGTCACGTAATTGGGTACCAACCTCGTTGATGTGGCCTACACTCATATAATATCTCCTAATCCCGTTTTCATCTATTTCACGAAGTGGCTCTGCTAACTTTTCCACATGGCCGACGGATGGATTAAGCCAGTCAGCATCAATTTAGACAAGAAAGGTAAATCCCTCCCCTTCAGCCACCTTAAATCCATCTTTTAGTGCGCTTGTTTTTCCTGTATTGGTTTTATGGGTTAACACTCTTATGCCATGTTCTCTCACAATGTCTCCTGTACCATCAGTTGAGCCGTCGTCAACCACTAAAAGAGAATATTCTGGGCGACTGTCAAGAGGTTTCAACATCTCTAGCACTCTACCTATAAATTTTGCTTCCTGAAATGCCGGAATCAACACTAAACTTTTTTCAGAATCCATACCCGTTAATAATTGTGTTTACTAGTAATAATATCTCCAGAGCGGCTTCATTTTATATTTTTTTTATTGTGTGTTTGACTTTGCGTATATGTGAAAGTTTGATATTAGGCCTGGGCAGTCCGTTTTTTTCACGAGTTTCCATTCTGGGAGTTTTTCCGCTACATATTTTGTGAAATGCCTGTATCTGTGGTGTCCTCCTAGATAAACTGGGTTTTTGTCAGTGTCGTTTGATAGTATTATCACGTATTTTTGGGATGACGTGAACAGGTCGTGCATGTATTTTTCAAACAAGTCATCCTCTGTTATGTGGAAGATGACCTCTAATGAGATTCCAAGCTGAGCAGTCTTGATTGCATCTCCTCCATATTCTTTTGGCTTGTAGACGTAAAAACTCTTTTTTGGGTCTTTCCTAAATTGTGTTGAGCATTTTTTCACGGCATTCTCAGATATGTCTAACCCGATGTATTTTTTTGGGTTTAGTCGGCCTGCTACGACACCGTCTCCGCAGCCGAAGTCGATTATGGATTCGATGTCTTTTTCAGAGATGAATGCGTTGATGAAGTCCACCTTAAACTTTGCCTTTTCCCCTTGTGAGCCCTCACCAGAGTTCCCACCTGATGCGTATCTTTTTTCCCAATACTGTTTGGAATTCTGGAAGAATATTTTACTCAAAAAGAAATCCACCATCTTACTTAGGCGTCTGTTAGCCACATTAGATATGGCCCTTGCCTAAATAAGTTCTTTATCACTCAAACCTTTGGGTTGGTGTTTTATCTTTTGTTTTTTTGCTCTCTTAGTCTTTTCCTGACCTGTAGCATTGTGCTGTTGCCTTTTAGTTCTGAGCAGTTGTGGCAGAGTAGTTGGAGGTTTTCTATGTTATCTCTGCCTCCGTGGGATATCGGTTTTCTGCGGTCTATTGTGAGGTCTCGGCGGTTGTGGGTTTTCCCGCAAAGGCTGCATTTCTTGCCTCGGCGACAGATGTACTCTTTTATCAGCTCTATTACCTTTCCCCTTGGGGTGGATGGCTCTATATCAAGTGCTATGATGAGGTCTTCGTCAAGCGGGGTAATAAGCATGAATCTGTCTGGTTTTCTATCTTCTTGATAGTCGTTCATCTCTTTTCTCATATTCAGCTTATGTAATTAGGCGGATAAAAGGCGGGATTAGGCTAGTAACTGCAGATGATGTGTCCTCTCAGCTTCATTTATTAACTTTTTCTACCTCCTCTATTGTTATGTCAGATTTTGTGGGGGTTGACCTCCGGGTTGTTGGTTTGGCTGTTGTTTTTTGCGCAGCACTGGCGGTGTATTCAGTCGGATTTGGCGAGAGTTCCGCGGATGTTTTGTCTCAGACTCCCGCCAATGCTGAGGTTTACTCATGCAGCGGCGAGCACGGACCCGGATTTGTCTGCCCTAACGCGGCTGAACCTGATTACTCCGGCGGTGCGGAGCCTGTTTTGTCTGCGAAATGCGGTGGTTGCCCGAACCAAAAACTGAACGGCGGCAACTGCTCGGGGAAATACCTGTAGTTTACTGTCTTGTTTGGATATCCTTTAGTGGCCTGCCGTCCATGCCATATGTTCTGGTTTGGTTTTTGAATGGGATGAGCGTCATAGACTCCCTGGTTTCCTCAGCTGTCATAAATCTTGGAGTTGCCTCAAGTATTCTGCCGCCGTCTACTCTGCTGTATCTGAATGTTGTGATTGTTTCATCTGGGTTTTTCCCGTCAACCATGACTGTCTCATTGTCTTTCACATATTGCGCGAACTCCGGGGATATGCGGTCGCCTGCGACCCAAACCTTGCCTTGGAAGTCGCCATTCACTACTGTGCAAAGTTTTTTGGGTTGTTGGTCACCTTCGTCGAGGTAGACGCTTACTCCTGGTTTTCCCTTCTCAGGTACCATGTAGTATGTCCTTGGCCTACCTGCGAAGTCTGTTCCCTCATCCTTTATTGCCATGATATCTGTTCCGCCGATGTTTACCCCAACACCCCTTAGGCTTTCGCCGCCTTCAGCAGAAATAATCCTCTGAAATTCACTGAATTCGACCGGAGCATGCAGTAGGCCGACGATGTCTGTCAGCATTTTTCTCCCTGCCGGGCAGAGCTCCCTAATGCCTCCTCCCTCAGCTTCGACAGCGAAGACTGGCGTCTTGCTCATGTATACTACTCGGCATTAATCAGATAAAAAACGGCAGATACTTTTAGCAGTATCCTTGGGGTGCGCATCTTCCACCCCCGCAGCATACCCAGCCGTTGAGGCAGCATCTTGTCCCGCCATCTGTACATCTTGCGAGGTAGTGTCCTGGCGAACACGAGGACGCCTGTGTTGTGGTGGTTCTTCTGATTGTTGTTGTGGTCTTCTTTTGGGTGGTGGTCGGGGACTCCACGTAAACGGTTGTTTGTCCGCAGTCTGATGAGCCGACTAGGTCTTTGACGCATACGCCGAAGGTGTAGGTTCCACTTAATCTGGGTGTTCCAGTCAGGTATCCGTTCAAGTTTACTGTCATCCCCATGGGTGGTGCGCCTGAGGCGAAGGTGTCTGATGTGAAGCTGTACGGGGGTGTGCCACCTGAGGCGGATGCAACTTGTGTGGAGCAGTATTTTCCGAGTTTGCATTCTCCAGGACCCACGGGTATTAGCGTGGGTAAGTCCTCAACAACCACTATCTTGTATTCTATCTCTATGCTCTGTGTCTGGTTTGATGAGTCGTTTATTGTTATCGTGAACCGTGGGTATGCTCTTTTTGTGGTTCCCTCCGGCAGTAGCACACCCTCACCGGTTAGGGTGCAGTTCTCCCATAGTGTGAAACCCTCTGGTATCTGCTGGTCTGAGGAAACGTAGCAGTTGTATGGTGGTGTTCCCCCAACGGGTTCAAGGTCAACCGAACCGGTCATACCGCTAATCCAGGATGGCAGCTCCGGGACGCCTGTTTTGAATGGTCCGTCGTAGGACGGTGTCATAATGTATGCTGCGTATGCTGTGAGAAACACTGCGCCAGCCGCAGATAGTGTGAGGATGATTTTGAGCACTTTGTGCACAATCCGTATTTGTCAGCCCAGGATATAAAGTCTTCCCTAAACCCTTATCATCTCCTGTAGTGTTGGGGGTGTGTATAATATTGCTCTAACGTTGGCTACTTCTGTTTTTTCGTCGTTTGTGAATCCGAAGAGCTGAAGTTTTGAGAAGAATCCAGATTCGAAAGCTATCCTCCTTGTGGATTCCCAATCTTGTTCGTCTGCTGAGTTTAGGTATTCTCTTCTGAGTTTTTCTCGTTCCCCTAACTCTCCTATGAACATTTCTGAAAATAGGCGGTATCCTTGGCCTGAGACTATGCTCTCCCTGCTCGTTGAGTGTTGCTCTACCCGAGTGCCTGTTTTTTTGTATAGTTCCTCTGCGAATTCTCTTGCGATTCTTTGGTCTTCGGTTATGACCGTGACGTCTATGTCGCTTTCACCCCTCATGTATCCTTTGCCTGTGCTGCCTCTGACGAATACCCCTGTGAAGTTGTTGCCGTATCTTCTACTGAATTCATCTACGACCGCTGTGATTTCCTCCATAGTTTGCAGGTTCTGAAGCATGTATGGTGTTGCAAGCGCGGGTTCCTCAACTCCCATTATCCTGTCTGACATCTGCCGTCTAAATGATGGTGTATTGCTTAGTGCTTCAGTCAGTGCCTCAAACTCCCTGTTGCGGGTGTGTCTTGGGGCTCTGATTGTTGATGCTATTCTGTCAAGGAGCGGCCTTGCGGCTTCGCCGATTTTACCTAGTGCAGATATTAAGACGCTTTTTGCGACGCCAGTTTGATAGGCTGGCATCGTTATCAGCCTCTCAAAAGTTGGTATCGCGTCATCGCCGACTTCAGCAAGGCGTAGCATTGCTTGGTTTCTGAAGTCAGTGGCTTCGCCAGTGAAAAGTATCCTCTCAAAGGATGGTATCGAGGTTTTGCCGTGTTTTGTAAGTTCTGACAGGGCCTCGCATCTTTGTGGGTAAGGTTGGGTCGTGTCCAATGCCGTCGCCTCAAGTTCTGCGACCTTTCCTGAAGTGTCTACTTGAGATATTATTCTTTGAAAAACATTTACTCCTCCATTTTCTACTGGTTCTCTAAGTGTTCTGCCTGTGATGTCTCTGACGAGGGTTGAGGAGTCTGTTTTCAGGGCTTTAATCCTGTCTGTGATTGCGTCTTTTTTGCTTTCAGGCAGGTTTATCCTTGAGATGGCCCAGACTGCCCCGTATCTGTCGACAAAATCCGGGCTTTGCAGTTGCTGTAGAAGGAATGGGATTTCCCGCTCATCTGCTTTAAGCCCTGCCGCAACCATCCTCACCCGGTCTGCCATGTATTCTGATAGTTGCTTGCGCTCTATGAGTGGCGGCACAGACGACTCGATTCCCCCGAAGGTTTGGGGGTCTCTCACCCTTGTGGAATGCATCATCTAATCTTTCGCATGACTGGGGTAAAAATGTGTTTACGTCAGTAGAAGTTCCCGG
>CAYXON010000051.1:0-7124 GCA_964467145.1 uncultured archaeon
CATATCCTTAACTCATTATTGGGCTCGTGAAGTCGGTGGCGTAATTGAAGTCACAGACGAAGACAAAAGACTGATGGAAGCGGAACTCGCGATAATGCGCAGGAAAAAAGACGGCTACAGCGTCGCGGTGATGCTGCACCACATGAAAAAAATAGGCGTGGACGTAGAACTAAAACCCTCTGACGAAGTGTGTATAAAAGAATACGTCGAAAAATCACGAAGTGAAAAGGACATGTTAACTTCATTCGCGTTCCTGCCGCAAAACATAATCCTACTCACTAAGGAAATATTCCCGAAAAAAGGACAGACAACAGAGAACTCAGAAATACCACCCCTCAAAAAACTATAAGACTGTCCTACCTTATCCTCTTGATAGTGCATGCGGGGCCTTTAGGCCCCGCTATTCGCTTCGCGTGTGAACGCAACGAAGAGCTATGCTCTTCGTGCGCACGTAGAGATAGCCTCTACGTTGCGGAGCGAGCCGTTCGCCGGGGCTGAGATTTGAACTCAGGTTCCCTTGTGGGGAACACGCTTTCCAGGCGTGCGCGATAGACCGAGCTCCGCCACCCCGGCGTATATTAGTAGGGGGTGTGGGAAAGCTTTATTATTATGGGTTATGTGGTATTTAATTGTTGGGTGTTTGGGAGTAAACTATTTATATATCTTCCACCATGTATATTGAGTTGGTTATGGACTATAAGGTTTTAGCGGGTGTTTTCGGTGTTTTGTGCATTGTCTTGGCAGCCTACGCCTTAGTCGGCGGTGGCGGGGTTAAGACGGTTGTCGTCAACAGCACAATCTATCCAGTAGCCGGCCTTAACGTCATTTATCTTTATCCTCTCAGGTGTGTGGACTGTGATTTGACAGTCCCTGGCAGCTGTGACTACTGCACAAGCTACTACGACGACAGGCTCATGGACTTGATAAGCCAGGAAGTAGGCGCCCCGGTCGAGTTTTTCGTAAGCGACACAGTAAACAAGCCCAGTGTCCTAGTTGCATCTGATGGTAGAGTCACTTTGGGCGATGCCCGCACACGTTACAATATAGCCAGCACACTCTGCAGTTTCGCAGGAGTCCAGAAGTCGTGTGAGTTCGTCAGCTCAGAGCTTGGCAGAATCAGCGAGTGCATCAGTAAATACGGCGTCTCAGACACGACACTAATATATCATACGAGCAGCACAAACTGCCCCGTCTGCAAGCAGACTGACGGATACGCTGACGACCTTGCTAAACTCGAATACAACGACACCCTAAAGTACTCTGTGAAAGTGGTTGACCACGCGGACAAGACTCAGTCAAAGATACTAACTGAGTGCATGAGCTCGTTTGACAACATAGACTATGCTCCACAGTTACTGTGTCCCGCAAATGGGTTTGACCTGACAGGCGAGTTCACGCTCAGCCAAGCCAGGGAGTTCGCAGACAAGTGCATAGAGTCCGCCTAAAAAAATGTTTTTTTAGACGTATAATACCTAACTCAGTATAATGGGTTTTTTCGATTTTCTGAAGGGTGCTGGAGACGGCGACAGTCCGGCTAAGAAGACCAGATTAAAGGATTTTAGGGTTTTTTTCGAGCATGAACTGAAGATATCCCGTCAGAGGAAGCTTGCCACAGCGAAGTCTGAACTAAGGGATATACGCCACACCCTGAACGAGCTTATTGCCGAGGTTGACGGCATTGACCAGTCTGAGTGCCCTGACGACGTCCACAAGAAGCTCGGTAAGATAATACGGACCAACAAACCGAAATACTGCATCGTAATGAAGCGGACACTAGATGAGCTGAAATCATCAGCCGAGAATGTAGAGGATGTTGCGGAACTTGATAAGGCATTGAGTGCGGGGCTCGACCAAATAGCGAAGACAAGTGTTGGGGAGGGCAGATACCTTACGGCTGCATATCAGGACGAAATGCGAAGGATACACTCCCAAAGTAAAAAACTACTCTCTCTCAGGGAGAAAATAACTGGGGGTGCAGCAGATGATGAGTGGGATAAAAAAATCAGAGACACTCATAAGCAATATCTAAATTACCTTGAAGAGTCCGAGAAATCTGATAACCTTTCGAAGTCACTTGATGAGCTGGTTACTAATCATCTAATTGAGGGCAACAAACTAAAGGAGGATATGCGTCTTCTTGAAGATGTCGAAGAGAGCCTTGAGAACCCCAGCGTCAAGGCTTTGTCTTGTGAGATTGAGTCAGCTAAAAAACAGCTTATTTCAACAGATGACTGTGTTAGGACATTATTTTCAAAGCTCGGCAGGGCCCTCAGGAAATACGGGCGCTACTCCCCACTTGACGAGAAACTATGCAATGCTCTTGAAAATGACTCAGTCAACACATTCCTCTCAGAAGACCCCATAAAATTCGACTCGTTCATGGTATCATTTATCAAAGCGGTTGAAGATGATGCGATAAGCCTTAATGACGGCGGCAAAACACTTGCGAAAGCTTTGGATGCCCGCAGGGAGCTTACGCCACAACTTCGCAGTAGCAGGGAAAAGCTAGCGTCCTTGATATGTGAGCTTGAGGACAAGCTCGAAGAGGTCAAGGAGTTCAAGATTAGGATTGAACTTTCTGAGCGGGTGCGGGTGAGAAAAAACTCGATAAAATCCCTAGAGCAGGACATCGCAAAAACAGGGGATAAGAGCGAACGCCAGCAGTCAGAGGTTAAAAGGATTAAAAAACAATTAATTCAAGAGCTCGCTGAGGCGGGCGTCGAAGTAACAGGATGAAAAAGACGAAGATACTCTGCACATTAGGACCTGCGACAATGTCAAAGAAAGTTTTGACGAAGATGGTAGTAGCAGGCATGAACGCGGCAAGGGTAAACACAGCCTACGGCTCACTCAAATCCTACTGCGAAATGGTCAGGGGTGTGAGGTCAGTAGCCGACATACCTATCGTATTTGACATCAAAGGCCCTGAGATAAGGGTCAACGCAAAGGGCGAGCGAGAAGTCAAGAAAAACGAGGTTTTGCTTGTTGGCTTCAAACCAAAAGACGAGATATCATTCAATCGCAACATCTACTCACAACTAAGGGTCGGCGACAAGGTTATCCTAGGCAAAGGAAAATCACAATCGACTGTAGTCGGAAAATCAAACGGTTATGTCAGGCTAAAGGTCCGCGATAGCCTAAGGGTACGCGACGGTTTGGGAGTCAACATCCCAGAGCGAAGCCTAAAGATACCGACGATATCTTCAAGAGACGCTAAAGTCATAGGGCTTGCCAAAAAACTAGGGATAGACTACATAGCATTGTCATTCACAAGAAACTTGGAAGACGTAAAAAACCTCAGAAGAAGGCTTTCAGGCTCTGACATAGCAGTGATAGCTAAGATAGAAAACCGGGAGGGCATAGAAAACATAGACGAAATCATAAGGGCGTGCGACGGCGTCATGATAGCACGGGGCGACCTCGGGGTCGAGATACCCTCACAGGAGATACCGCTAATACAAAAAGACATAATAGTCCGATGCAACCGGATGGGGAAGATATCAATCGTCGCCACCGAGATGATGCAGTCAATGGTCTCAAGCCCGCAACCGACAAGGGCTGAGACATCAGATGTCGCCAACGCCATACTTGATGGTGCAGACTCCGTGATGCTCAGCGCCGAATCAGCAATAGGCAAATACCCAGTTGAGGCAGTCAAGGCGATGACAAAAATTGCGTTTGAAGTGGAGTGTCACATGCCAATAGCCCCCCTTGACGAGGAAGCCCACGACATGGTGTCAATGGCGATATCCAAGGCAGTCACCTCAATAATCGAGACAATAGAAATAGACCGGATAGTGGTAGCTACAAGGTCCGGATACACTGCTATGTTAATCAGCAACTTCCGAGTCTGCAAGGACATAATAGCCATAACAGACAATCACAGGGTATGTCGTAAACTACACCTGGTCTACGCAGTCCAGCCAATACTGTTAAAGCTTTCACTTGGCAAAAAGCGGATAGTCGAGTTGGCTAGGTACTGCCTCCGAAAGGGGCTCATTAAAAGGAAGGACTTGGTACTTTTTGTCTCAGGCATCTACATACGAAAGGCTTCGACAAACAGTATACAACTGCACAGGATAAGCGAGCTCCTTGGATATAGGAGTGGTAAAAAATAGCAGAATATCATATTTTTACCTCTCCTCCTTAGTAGTTATATGGTGTTCGTAGTCAAAAACTCGGGTGAGCGCCAGCAGTTCGACCAGAAAAAGGTCGAGTACGCACTCATCCGGTCTGGTGCCAACCCAAAACTCGCAAGAGAGGTTGCGTGGGAGGTAGAATCCCAGATATTTGACGGAATCTCAACCTCTAAAGTCTATCAGCTGGCATTCAAGATTCTGAGCAAGCACGATAACTCATCAGCCACGAGATTCGGCCTAAAACTTGCGATAATGAGGCTTGGCCCGACGGGATTCCCCTTTGAAAAATACATGTCCCGGGTACTTGATGCATACGGCTATAACACAATGATAAACCAGAACCTGATGGGAACCTGCGTCGAACACGAGGTCGACATAGTAGCACAAAAGGACGAACAAAAGTATATGGTCGAGTGCAAGTACCACAATCAACTAGGGATATTCACAGGCCTTAAGGAGGCGCTATACACTCAGGCAAGGTTTGAGGACCTCGCTGACGGAGGCCACAGTTTCACACACCCTTGGATAATATGCAACACCAAAATAACCTCGACTGCGATACAGTACGGCACATGCAAGAACATGAAGATGACTGCGTGGGGATACCCTGAAAAGGAAAACCTACAGGACCTAATAGAGGCTAAAAGACTGTATCCCATGACGATACTCAGGACTGTGACGGATGAGGTCAAAAACAAGCTCGCAAGACACGACCTGCTTTTAACACAAGACCTCCTGAAACTCGAGCCAGCGAAACTATCCAAGCTATCAGGCATATCCGAAAAAAGGATGGCTCCGATACTTGACGAACTGCACCAGATAACAAATAACATAACCTCAGAAAAATGAAATCTCAGGGGTAATAACCCCTTTAAAGCAGTGCTTCTCCCATTTTTAAGGGGGTAAGTCATATATTTAAGAAAAATATTAACTAAATATTTTTTTGAAAAAAAATAAAATTTAAGCAGGTAAAATCTCTCATGCAATATCTTGTTCTCGCTGTCAAATCTTCGAATTTGATAACCAATATAAATTTTAGGAGGTGAAACACGATGGTAGAAGGAACAGTAAAGTTTTTTAACAACCAGAAAAACTTCGGATTCATAACCGGCGAAGATGGTAAAGATTACTTCGTCCACTCTTCAGGACTTGCAGAAGGGACTAGGTTAAAGGACGGAGACCGCGTATCATTCGACGTAGTCGAAGGAGACCGCGGCCAAAAAGCCGAGAACGTGACACTAATCTAATAAATGGGATGGTTAACAAAAAACCCATTTATCTCTTCTTTTTTTTCTTATCTTTCCCCAATATATACTGATGAGTTCGCGCACTATCACAGCCCGTGGGCACCCGCTTCTGACTCCCCCCAAACCAATGGAGCATGAGTGGATGTGTCTCACAGGCGCTGACGTCGACATGATGCGGGATACTCTCGCTAAATTTCGGGATTTTAACTCTGAGGGTCTTAACCCTAAGGGTCTTGAGCTCGCGTACCTGCACCAGCACATGGATTTTTTGGGCGTTGGAGAGGAAGTTTTACCAATTGACAGGCAGTTTATTGTCAGGTCATTAAACTACTATAAGGGATGCTCTAGCCAGCTGATGAAGGCGTCGTCACTGTCTGTTGCCCGCAAATTCGGCATTGACGTTGAACCCTCAGAAAAGGAGGTTCAGGATATGCAATCCCACCTACAGTTCGCACGGGATGAGGGCTACGGCGACGACATATCATTGATGATATTTTTCATGCGGGACCTCGGGATTAGTGTTGAAAAAATGCCCTCAGACGAAAAGGCTATGCGGATTAAATTGAATGCGATGCGACAGAACCAAAACGGCTACGACATACTTTCTTTGCACAGCTACCTGCGTAATGTAGGGGTTGTCGAGGATGTGACAAAGGAGGACAAAGCACTTATTGAATCCGCACTTGATGCGGCGCGGGAGGAAAAGGACGGCGCAAGGATTGCGCAGATGCACTATGATTTACGTCTTATTTTTCCAAGGGAAGATGACGCAATATCCCGTGCTATCCCCCCTCTTAAGAAAATTTAACCCTTAACTAAACTACGCTTTTGAGGTTCTTCACCTCTCTGATTATCACGTCAGCTAGGCTTTCAGGTGTCTTTGGTTTTTGCACCATAATGTCAGTGCGCACCATGTACTGTTCCGCAAAGGTCAGGGCTCTTGTTACAAATAGCATGTTCGCTGTGCCAGATTTCATGCACTCTTTTATGGCTGCCTCCCCGCCTTTCGGGTTAACGGTTTGGCCTGGTGCTGTTGGCATCTCCCTCTCCACCACTACAAAATCAATTTTTCAGTTAGTAAAGCTGCGTTAGCTCCCATAGCGCTTGTTACTGTGGTTACTGTGTGCCCTGTCTCCCTCAGTATGTCTGCAGCCCCTCCTATGTAGGCTTGGTCCTGTCCTGCGATAAGTATATTTAATCTGCCGCCCGTTGACGGGGCTTTCAGGGCAATATCTGCTTCCGGCGGTTGGGCTGCATTTTGGGCAGGCACCTCAGGTTGGCTCATCATTGTAATTAATTATAAACCTGATACCATTAAAAGATAACCTAAAGTAAGTGTCGGCAGACTTTATTTATTGTGCTGTGGGAAATCCATTAACCCTATGAGGTCTGTGTTTTTGCTCCTAACTGCATTGGCGCTGGTTATAGCCTCTCAATCTGCTGTTTCGCTTGCGATGTCCAAGACTTCATCGTGCTGCGACAACTGCATCTGCTCAACATCGTCAGACTGTGGCGCGTGCCCTCAGTGCAGATGGGACGGCAGCAGGTGTGTCATGGACTCAGCGTACTCTCCGTTTAAGTGCTGCGGAAACTGTGACTGCACCAGTCCCGGAGAATGCGAGATGTGCGGGTGCTGCGTAAACTACCTAACACTCTCTTGTTCCCCTCCTCCATGCGGTGATGACACAACGTCTTCATCATCTTCTTCAACTTCTTCGACGAGGCCACAGCAGACAAC
>CAYXON010000052.1:0-7054 GCA_964467145.1 uncultured archaeon
TAAGATACTTTTCGACATGCTCAAAAGGCTTGAGTACAGGGGATACGACTCGGCTGGTATAGCGTATTTCTCGGGCGGTGTGATACACATCCCCAAAGACAGGGGCAAGGTTGATGAAGTTAGGGCTAAACTAAAGCCTGAGGAGCTCCAGGGGAAAATAGGTCTGGGGCACACTAGGTGGGCGACCCACGGAGCCCCGTCCAAAGTAAACAGTCACCCGCATGCGGACTGCACCGGAGACTTTGTCGTTGCCCACAACGGCATAATAGAAAATTACCTCGATATAAAGGCTGAACTTATGGAGAGAGGTCACAAGTTCAAATCAGAAACAGACACTGAAGTGATAGCCCATCTTCTTGAGGAGTACTACGACGGAGACATAGTGAAGGCGCTGCCGAATGTACTCAACAGAATCCGCGGCTCATACGCGCTGGTCGCACTGACAAATCATGAACCTGGTGTCCTTGCAATCGCAAGAAACGAGAGCCCGCTACTTGTGGGATTGGGTAAGGGAGAGAACTATGTCGCCTCAGATGCGCCGGCTTTTCTAAGCCACACGAAAGACACAATAATACTTGAAGACGGAGAGTACGGAGGAGTAACAAAGGATAGCACCCAATTCTACAGCCTCAAAACAGGGAAAAAAATAAAAAAGAAGATTCAAAAGATTACCTGGGACGTCACAGAAGCCGAACGCGCTGGATACCACCACTTCATGCTCAAGGAGATACATGAGGAGCCGGCTGCTGCGAAAAATGCCCTAAGGGATTGGAAAAACATCGAGGAGATTGCGGAAAAATTATCAACGTGCAGGAGAGTATATTTCCTGGGATGCGGCACCGCATACCATGCGGGATTATATGGGAAATACATCATGGAGTCGTTCGGGCTTGAGGCTGAGGCTGCGATAGCAAGCGAGTTCAGGTACTCAACCGTGGAATCCGTTAGTGAAGGATGCGGGGTAGTCGCGATATCCCAGTCCGGCGAGACCGCGGACACGCTCGCAGCCGTTAAGAAGGCGAAATCAAGGGGCGCATACGTTGCGTCGATAGTGAATGTCGTCGGCTCAAGCATTACACGAGTCTCAGACAATGTCGCGCACATACACGCAGGCCCTGAAATAGCTGTCGCATCAACCAAGGCATATATAGGGCAGCTGACGGCCGTTGCGGCTTTGTGCATTGAGTACGCGAAAAGAAACATGAAGCTAGAAGAAGGGGAATATGAGAGGCTTAGGGGGGAGCTTGAATCAATTGGTACGAAAATAGAATCAGTCATTGGCGAAAACATCGTAAGAGACATTGCTGAATCGCAAGCCAACGTCAAAACCTTCTTTTTCATCGGCAGAAGGCAGAACTACCCAACAGCCCTTGAGGGGGCGCTAAAGCTTAAGGAGATAAGCTACGTCCACGCAGAAGGATACGCCGCAGGTGAGCTAAAACACGGGCCACTCGCGCTAATGGATGAAGATGTAACTGTAATTGCGGTGGTGCCCTCAGACGAGCTAAAGCCTAAGATGGAGTCAAACATTTCCGAAATAAACGCGAGGGGTGCGAAGGTCATAAGGGTTGGAGTGGGGCAAGACATACCAACACCCGATGTTGACCCGCTTATTGCGCCAATAGTCAATATCGTACCGCTTCACATGTTCGCCTACTACCTTGCAGTACTTAAGGGTCTTGACCCAGACAAACCAAGAAACCTCGCCAAAAGCGTGACTGTGGAGTGATTTGGCGAGGTACTGAACGAAACGCGGCAAGTGAAGGCAACCTCGCCAAAAGCGTGACTGTGGAGTGATTATTTAAGCGCTTACTTTAATTTCCTAAAGATGAATGCAATTTGCGTGGCCGACATCCACGGGGACGTGGACGCAATCTCTAAACTTGCGAAATCAATGTCCGTAAAAGATTTCGACTACGTCTTCCTGTTGGGAGACTACAGCAGGGGATTCAAGGACCCAGCCGAAAACAAGGCGGACATAATATTCATACTCGAGACTCTCAAGGACTTCAAAGTATACGCGATACCAGGAAACTGCGACCAAAAGGAATCAGTAGAGATGTTCAAAAAAAAGGGCGTTAACCTCCACAACACAGTGCTTGAAACACCAGAAGCCGATATAATAGGGCTTGGAGGTTCAAACCCCACACCGTTCAAAACACCATTTGAACTAAGCGAGGAAGAGATACTTAAGTCACTAAACGGGATGCATGAGCAAATCCAAAAAGGCAGAAAAACGATACTAATATGCCACGCACCCCCCCACAACACCTTATGCGACATGATAAACCAACAAACCCATGTGGGAAGCACTGCAGTCAGAAAATTCATAGAGGAAAAACAACCAGACCTTGTGCTGTGCTCACACATACACGAGTCAGCAGGCAAAAAAGACACAATAGGAAAGACTAGGATAATGAACCTCGGCAAAATATCCGAAGGAAGAGCTTATGAGCTAACCTTAGACGCCGGGTTGAATATTGAGTTTTACACCGGCTAAAGTATATAAGGACATAAGACAAATACAAATAGAGTTAAAATGAGTGTTAGAAGGCCTATTATACTGATTTTAGTCATTCTCTTGGTTACGTCAACCGTTTCAGCGAAGAGAGTGCTATTTTATGAGATAGGCTCCGGAGCATATTCAATAGAAAAAGACTATAGCAAGTTCGCTGAAGAGCTCAGAAACAAGGGATATGAGGTGGCCTCAATAGAAAAAGGCAGCCTCACAAAAGACAAACTCGAAAACTACGACATACTAGTAGTCCAAAACCTCAACAAACAACTAGACACGACAGAGATATCGTCGATAATATGGTTCGTGCTACAAAAAGGTAGGGGACTTCTGATAAACGGCGGCGGCCAAGGCAAAGCAAACCAACTAACCATACCCTTTGGCGCCACAGTCGACACAGGCATACTAATTGACACATCAGACATGATACCAGCACTAAACGACCGCTCATCCTTCACAATAACCCGCTTTGAAGAAGACCAGTCAATGGCAGCCATAAGAAGAGGAGTAAGCAAGATAGGTTTCTACCAGGACTCAGGCATAATACTTTCAGGAAACAGCAAATGCATAGCAACAGGAAACGGCGACACATACTCCGACACCGGCTCATTCGCGTCAGGCAGCCAACCATGCGTCGCATCAGCCTCGCTTTTTGGCGGCGGACTCGTACTCACACTCAGCGACGCAGACACCCTGGGCAACAAATATCTGAACGACTACAACAACAAGAACTTCGGACTAAACATAATGGAGTGGCTAAGTCTCGCAACCCAGGAGATATCAGTTGAAAACGATACCAACACCCTGCATCTGAGGATAAAGGAGCTGAGGCTGAACAACCTGAAGCTTGAGCAGGAGCTTAACAGGACCCAGATGGAAAAAGACACGCTAACCAATCAGCTGAACACGATAAGCCTTGAGATGATAGATTTAACTAGCCAGATATCAGAGCTTGAGGAGGGCATGATAGGGCCGTTCAGCAGGGGCAACTGGGCGATAATCGTTTTGGGTGTCCTGATACTTGTGGCTGCGATAGTTTACTCCAAAAAGAAGAATGAGAAGATAGCAAACAAGGAAGGCGACCTCCTGGATGAGCTCGGATATGAGCTTGAGAGCTCAAACGACAAGAAAAACGCAGACAAAAAAGACGACGACCTAGAGAACCTGAATCTTTGAATTGGATTTTTCTTATTTTAGCTGTATCTTAGTCTCCCTTTTTTCGCCGCTAATTTTAGTCAGAAGCGCAAGTAATTGTTTGTCATCAAGTGACTTCAACCGCCCGGACTGATAAAGCTGTATAAGAAGTATTTCAACCTGCCGTGCGAACTCTGGTCTTGCAAGCCTTATGTTTGCGAGCCGGCTCTGGGCCTCCACAGTCAGTATCTGCTTGAGTATGTTGTTTATCTGCGACTCAAGCTCCTGCTCCTGAAGGTTCTGCTGCATCTGCTGGCCTGCAGCCTGCTGCTGCGCCATCTGAAGCTGCCTCAGGCGCTTGGCCCTCAGCTCATCCAATTCAGACATTATTCAGCCTTTTCTTGTGATATCAGATGATATCTTGTCTAAGCAGGACTGCCCCTTTTGTGTGATTTTTCTCCCTGCCTTTGAGGACTGGGTTAGACCAGCATCATCGAGTTGTTTTAGTATTTGCCGGATTATCTTGCCTGATGCTCTGCGGAATTTGCTGGGTTTTCTGCCCCTGTTCTTTCGGCTGCCGTAGTAGGACCTAAGTCTTTCAACGCCGACCGGACCTTCCATGTAAATCCGCCTGAGTATTGAGGCTGCGCGTATGAACCACCAGTCTTCGTCAACTGGTTTTCGCTCCTTGCTGGAACCTGTTTTGACATACATCGCCCACTGGGGCGTCTTTAGTCCGTGGTCTTCCTTCAGCGTCTTTGCTGTCCCGTCTATTAGCTTGTCTGCTTCAACGTCGTATACTGTCGCCATTTTTTTATTCTAAGTATTTTACTATCTCCTCTCTTTTGAAAAATATCGGTATCTCCCTCTCCGCTGAGTCCTTGCTGTCTGATGCGTGGATTATGTTTTGGTCTATGCGAAGGCCGAAGTCGCCGCGTATGGTTCCCATCTCCGCGTTTGCGGGGTCGGTGTTTCCGATGATTTTTCTAACAAGAGCTATCGCGCTTTCGCGGTCTAGGACGTCGGTGTCCAAGACGACGAATACTGAGGGGTTTGATGTCATGTTTTCTACGAGTTTTTCGTAGTATGGTTTTCCCATGTGCTGTTCGTAGAGTTTCTCCACCTGCTCCCTCGCGAGGTGTATTATTTTAAGGCCCGCTATTCTTATGCCATGTTTTTCGAACCTTGTTATTATCTCGCCTGCAAGGCCCCTGATTACGGCGTCTGGCCGTATTATTATCAGAGTCTTCATTCTTTTGACGTCTTTTTCTTGTTTGATTTTTTGGTTGTTGCCTTTTTCTCTTTGGTCTTTGTCTTAGGCGTCTTTTTCGCGATGACCTTTGGCGTTGATTTTTCAGCAACCTCGCCTTTTTGGGGCTCGATTACATCGGTTTTCTTCGGGTTTTCCTCTGTCTTTTGTGACAGTAGCTTTAGGCGGGCGTCTTTTTCGACTTTGTATGCCTTCGTCCATTTTACTGCCCTTGGCTTTCTTTTGAGGAATACCATGTTTCTGTAGCATTTGCTTGAGCAAAAATACAGTCCCTTCCCCTTTGGCGTGACGTATATGAATTCTGTTCCCTTGCTTATTTTCTTTTCACAGAAGCTGCAGTCCATCTTATTATGCGAGCGGTTTAGCCTCCCTCTCTGTCTCTATTAGCTCTAGTATGTCTCCTTCCCGGACGGGGGTTCTGACGTTTCTTCTGATGATGCGTCCCTTGTTTTCTCCGCCGCCTATCTTGCACATCACCTGCATGACTTCACCGTATATTCCAGTGCGCCCTATGATTTTTACTATCTCTGCAGAAACCATTTTATTTTTTTAGTTCGTTGATTTTCTCTGCTATGTCTGCTATATCGTCTTTTGCCTTGCCTGGCTCTACTATGCAGGCTGTGGCTGTTGGGACGTGTATGCCGACTGCAGATCCTATCTCTGCTTTGGGTGTGAATAAGTAGGGTATCTTCTTTTCTTCACATAGCATTGGCAGGTGCATTACTATCTCGGCTGGCTCGATGTCTGAGCCGATGATGACGAGTTTTGCAGTTCCGCGCTCTACCGCTTTTGTGACTTCGTTTGTGCCTTTTCTTATTTTTCCACTGTCTCTTGCCTTCTCCAATGCATCAAGTGCTTTCTCCTGTAGTTCAGGGGAAACCTCAAATTTTACGTAACTCATTTTCTACCTTCACCTCAATTTTTGTTTCATCGGTTCACTAGCTTAGAAACCCCTGACGACTTTTGGTCGCCGCCTGCGTGATGCTGGCGTACCGGGGGATTATGCTAACTGAATACCATAATATGTATTATCCCTATAAAAAGCTTGCTTTTTGCTATTTATTTCTAGTTTGGTTAAGTTCTTGTATTATGAGCGGTTTGAGGCTTGTTTCATTGGGGACTATGGCGCTTGACAGTATCAAGACGCCGTTCGGCAGTGTCAAGTCGGCACTTGGGGGTTCTGGGACGTATTTCAGCCTTGCTGCGAGTTTTTTCACAAAGTGCGGAATCATCAGCGTTGTCGGAGGGGATTTCCCGAGGGAGCACCTGGATTTTTTGGCTTCCAGGGGCGTTGATTTGGGGGGTGTTGAGATTGCGGGGGGTAAGACCTTCCATTGGGAGGGCTCGTATGAACTTGACATGAACGCAGCCAAGACTTTGAGGACTGACTTGAACGTGCTTTCAACATTTAAGCCGAAGGTTCCGAAAAAGTATGTCGGCTGTGATTTTTTGTTTTTGGCAAACATTGACCCTGTGCTTCAGCTTGAGGTGCTTGATGAGATAAAACCCAAGTACAGTTTATGCGACACCATGAACTACTGGATTGACTCTAAGAAGAATAAGTTGACTGAAGTGTTTGAGAGGGTTGACGGCATAATAATAAATGAGGAGGAGGCGAGGCAGTACTGCGGAACCCCTAATTTGATAAAGGCTGGTAAGATACTTTCAGAACTTGGTGACGGCAAGGTCATAATCAAAAAGGGCGAGCACGGAGCCTTGTTTTTCTCGGGTGATGAGGTATTCGCAGCCCCGGGTTATCCGACCGCAAACGTGGTTGACCCAACAGGTGCTGGTGACAGCTTCGCTGGAGGAACACTCGGTCATCTTGCCAAACACGGTGTTTTTGATTCTGAATCAGTAAGGAAGTCTATCATATGCGGGTCTGTTATCGCAAGCTACGTCGTTGAGGGATTCAGCATAGACGGGATAAAGGACAAGAGCCTCCAGGATGTGCAGGACAGATATGACATCTTCAGAAAGATTGTGGCATTCGACCATCAGATATGAAAGTCAAAAAAGCTGAAAGGAGGAGGGGCTCCACCAGCGCACCAGAATGTGGGCAGCTTTTTGAGGATAGGGTAGTTGGCGAAAAAACTGCAGCACCAGGAACAGAAGGTGTAAATGCATAAGGACCA
>CAYXON010000053.1:0-6837 GCA_964467145.1 uncultured archaeon
CTCAGCGCAATATCAAACATATTCAACCGACTCGTGTTGGGCCTGAAAATCAAAGACGTCAGCGGAGGATACAAGTGCTACAGACACCAAGTCCTTGAGGAAATAGACCTCAACACCATATCCTCCTGGGGCTACAGCATCGGAGCCGAAATACTCTACAAATGCCACCTAAAAGGGTTCAGGATGGCGGAAATACCGATAAAGTTCGCAGACAGAAGAGTGGGCAAAAGCAAAGCAAACCTGAAAGTCATAATAAACTACCCCCTAACAGTCCTAAAGATAAGGCTCAAAACAGGTTTAAAACACTAAAAACCAGAAACCACATTATTTTAATAAATAAACCCTATTACATCAAACCCACAATAAGCGTCCATAGTCTAGTGGTAGGACTTTAGCCTTCCAAGCTAAAAACCCGGGTTCGAATCCCGGTGGGCGCAAACCGGTAGCTCAGTTTACGCGCTGAGGGTCTCGGCCTTCAAGGCCTCGAGCCCTCCATAAAAGAAATAAACAAGAGAGAAAAAAAACAAAGCAAAAAAAATAATCCAAAGAACAGCCCTGTGGGGTAGTGGCCTATCCTTGCGGTCTTTGGAACCGTGGACCCAGGTTCGAATCCTGGCGGGGCTATCAAAAAATTGGACATAACTCCACATAGCGTGGGAATCACTCCAGTTTTGATTTATACCTAGTTAGGTGGGCTAAAGGTATTATTGCTTGTCTTTGTGGTAGATTTTTAGGAATATGAGTTGATTTTCCTTTTGGATGTATGCGTAGGCTATTCTATACGGTTTGATGTAAAGTTCTCTTGTTCCCTTTCTAGTGTATCTCATAGGTTTTCCGACTTCAGGATTTGATATTATATTTTCGACTTGTTTTTTTACCTTCTCCTTGAATGGTTTATCTTTTATCTTTCGGATAGTATCTAGAAAGTCCAGTTCATACGTGATATTCAGCATTTCCTAAGTTCAGCCAAGAAGTCATCCTTAGATTTAGAAATGAATTTCCCACTATCATGGCACAGCCATGCCTTCTCAACCCTGTCAGCAAAAGCAATGTCCTCCTTCACATCAGAGGCTAAACCCACCATATTCTTCAAGATCAACCTTCCACCATCTTTAATAACCAGAAACTGATCACCCTTGCTTACGCCATCCCTCAAGCTAGAGGGGATGACAATCTGCCCCTTACTACTAACCTTAGCAATCGCAAAATCCATAATAACACACCTTGTAAGCCATAACTTACTAAGAACTATTAGATAATAAATGAAAGGTAGAGGCAATCAAGGCATATGAACCTAATCTGAAGCTTGTAACGCTGGAGAATACCCATAAGATATATTTTGCTACCTAGTATAGTATGGGAATCACTCCAAGTCTAAGTTATCCCTGGCAGGGGCTAAGGTTTTTTTCTTTTTACAGTGTAGATTCCTGTTGGGTCGCGTCCGTGGTGTGCTTCGATTTCTTGTCCGTAGCGCGCGTAAAGCGGGGGCCATAGGGGGTTATATGTGAATGCGTCGCTTTCTGGTTTCGGGAAGTATCTTTCAGTTTTTGATGAGGGGATTACTACTTCGACTAGGTCTGGGTGCGGGGTGAACAGGCTCTGCGGGGGTTCTATTCCTTGTTGCTTTAGTTTTTGCAGGTCGAGTGGCATAGCCTCTGAGACTGATGCGTCAGTCCAGAATATTCCGCCATCAGCTATGGAGCCGACTATCCTGTCCAGTGCTTTGGTGACGGGTTTGTTGGACCAGAAGCTTGGTTTGCTGTAGATGTAGAATGTCCTTCGCAGCACCAACAGGTCTGCGGGCTCCGCGTATAGTCTTCTCGTTTGCTGTCCGTCAAGCAGGTCAATCCACTCAAAGTTTACCCTGTCCCGTATCGCCTGCTTATATCTGAAGTGGTACTCGTATTCTCCGGAGGGGATTCTACCGCCTCTGTCCCTGCCCTCGTATGAGGCGTATTTGAAGAGTGCGTATTTTCCGCGTAGTTTATCGGCTTTTTCTGGTGTGTCTCTGAACTCCAGTTCCGCGTTCTCGGCAGTACTGAGGCACATGAGGTCTATCGCGTATCCTGTGGTCTTAACATCCCATCTTCTGACCCATGCGTCGACTTCCGC
Source organism: uncultured archaeon (assembly GCA_964467145.1). GTDB lineage: Archaea > Altiarchaeota > Altiarchaeia > IMC4 > SCGC-AAA252-I15 > JAHIYG01. The sequence goes on from CAYXON010000053.1 coordinate 2,113, forward strand.
GGGTGTGGCGTCTGCTCCGAGTGTCTGCGTGCCAACGTTATGGAGTATGTCTTGTGCCATGACTGCGAGACCATACGCTTCACTTCCTGTTTCACCGCATCCGCAGCTTTTCAGCCTAAGCCTTAGCTCTCCTTTAGCTGCTTTATCCCTTATCAACTGCTCTAGTTCGCGGCGTATTGTCCTGCTCTCGCTTATGCTTATTGCACCGACCTCAATCCCGCCTGAGCCGCCGCGGTCGCCACCGTCTTTTTGTTTGGGGTCATAGGGTTTTCTAATCCATTTCCTGTCTTGCGCGAGGTTTTCGGGTTTTTGCAGGAACATGTGGTATTCTTCGAGGCTCATGCCGCGTTCAGCAGCCTTCTGCATTATGTGGGGCATCGCATGCAGTGCGAGGTGGTCGTCTGAAAGTGAGGGGGTTTTTAGTTCCGCCTCTGTTAGGGCTAGCCAGAGTATCTTCTGGGTTGATGTTATTTCTCGCTGGTGTGTCTTGTAGGCGTGTGGTGTCGGCGGGGCGGGCACAGGTATCTCTTGTGTTGGGTCGTCGGGGTGTTCTCTGACTTTAGATGGGTCTTCGCGAAGACAACAGTGAGGGAAGAGATACATTGTGTCGCCTTGTATTCTGGCGGCCCTTATCTTCTGTATTCTGGTTGTGCAGTCTTGTCTGCAAGAAAAATCGAGTATCCTCGATGTTTGGTCGTAGAATTCGCGCATGTCAGTTGAGTTTAGTCCTGCTTTTTTAGCTTCTACGACAACTTCTGCGAAGAAGTCTAGTACTTCAGGGCCCTTTTGTTCAACGTAGTATGCTGATTGTGGCAGGGCGTTGTAGAAGTCGCGGAACTCGTATTTGCTAAGTCCCGCCTGCCGGACTTTACGGAGTGCGTCAACTACTGGTTGTCCGCCAACAGCCTTGAAGACTCTCTCAAGCCGTCTTAGATCTCCTGCAAAGCCGACGTGTAGTCCGTCAAGGCCTGCTTTTCTTGCCTCAGATATTATGTCAAGTGCGGAAAACCCTATGGTGCCGAGGACTCCAGTCAACAGGGGGAGTACGTCGTAGTCGAAGTGTGTTATCATGCTGTTTTCGCCGCCTCTTGCGTGCTGGGCGAAAGCAGCCACCAGTATCGGGTGCTGCATGTAGAAGTCTCTCTGTTCCCCGCCATACTTTGGGGCTGTTATCCTGTTTTCTTTGAAGAATGCTTCAGCAACGTGCTCATCAGTTTGTAGTTTTGTCCTGAGTTCTGTCAGCTTAGCAGGGTCTGTGACTTTTTCGCCGTGATAGACGACAAAAACCCCCTCATGCAATTTAAGGTCCTGCGGCAGCTCCTTAGGCAATGAAAGGATGTCAGATGCTGGAGTGTGTTGAGTTTCCGCATATCTAGCGGCTCTGACACCCCTGGCGGAAGTGGCTCCAGCCATAGTGTAATATACAGGGCATTGAAAGCAATTAATATGCGCTTATCTTAGGTTAATGCATATCCCTGTCGTGGCGGATTTAAGGTTAATCTGGCATCAATAGGCTTTTGAGGATTTAGTTAGATAAAATCCTATTTATTGCCAGGCATATCATGGATAACAATGCAGAAGTGGAGGTGGTTGATTTTAGGCTTTGTCTTGATGCTGCCAGTGTTTATAATGGCATTTCATTTTTTGGATGTCATAGTCTTCAGCATCTTCATGTATTATGGCATAAGGCCGCTTTTTCGCAGGATTAATAGGCGGATAACTTCTAAGGCCTTGGCTGTTGGGGCTTCAGTCATGGTTGTTGCTATACCTCTTGCACTTTTCACTTTTTATGCAGTGGGTATTGTTTCGTCACAGCTGCAGGGGTTGAGCCTTCTTCTGGATGAGGCTTTATTTGAGGATGGCAACAACTTGGTGGCGACGCAAATGGAGGCATTATCTAATATTAGATTAACAGATGTGGTTAACAGTCTGTATGCTCAAGATAGCATACATCCTTTAGGGGACACATTGGTGGCGTTGGCTCAGATTGCCGTGGACGTATTGTTGAGAATTTTTTTGGTTTTGGTAACTACGTACATACTATTGTGCCATGATAGTGAACTCACCAACTGGCTGCTGAAGAAGGTAGTACACCGCGACAAGACTCTTGCTGAAGCCTTTTTTAAGGGGGTGGATGGAGATCTTGAGCGAGTATTTCACGGCAGCATACTTACTTCTATTGTTGTGGTGATCTTGGGCATAGTCGTGTACACTAGCCTTAACCTAATCAGCCCGGGAACTCGGATACCATACCCAGGTGTTACGGGGATATTATGTGGGGTCGCAAGTCTGATACCTGGCATAGGAGTTATTGTTGTTTGGCTGCCGATGGGCATATATCTAGCCATTCACACGTACATGGAGGGTAACATACTGAACCACCTCTGGTTTGTTGGACTTTTTTTTGCCGCATCAGCTGTCGTTGTTGACTTCATACCAAACTGGATACTGAGGCCTAAGGTTTCTGTCAAGGACATAGACGATAACTTAATGCTTGTGGCATACATTGTGGGACCCCTGATGTTCGGGCTTAGCGGGGTCTTAATAGGGCCGATATTGCTAGTACTAATAGCAAATTTTACCAAGACTATTCTCCCAGAACTAGATATAATCTAGGGTAAATTATTTTTGTTTTTTCTATTATTTCTTTTGCACCAAGTGGTGCGAGTATTATCAGCAGTGTCGTGTAGGGTATCAGGTATCTTTCTTCTCCGACGCCCTGCAGGTATATGCTGGCAAAAAGACATGGTAGGGTGAGGAGTATTAGGGCCACATATTTTTTGTTTTCGCCTTTACTAAAATAGTATGCCATGAAAGATAGTGGTATGATTAGTGCGATGCTGATTATCTTGTATAGATTGAATAGTTGAGGGTAGTAGGGTATTGACTGTTCATCTGGGAACATCCTGCTGTCAAACAGTCGGATTATGTTTTTGGTGTTGGTGATTATGCGCTTTGGATTTTCCATTATGCATGCAACACCCATCTGGTATAGTCTGCCTTGTTGAGTAAATGGGAAGTCGACTTTTAGGCCGCGTGAATCGGGATAGTCATAAGTTGACGGGGATTGGAACCGTATCCAGTCTTGGTAGTTTAGGTATTTGAGGTCGCACCAGGACATAACAAACCCTGAACCCCCACCAGATGAGATGAAAAATACTTCGCCGCCCGTAGCCCACAGGTTAAGAAGTGACGATGCGAGAAACAGCAGCATTATTGTCGATGCGATTATTGCTGATGATCTCTTGTCTTTGAAGTTGATGTAGTGCCAGCCCAGAAAAACTAAAGTGAACGTGAGAAACAGGGTTTTTGTCATTGAAGCCAGGGCAAGGCATGTGCCGAGTGCTATTTGCCATTTTTTGCCGGCTTTTTCTATCCTGCAGACGATTATGTAAAATGACGCCAGAAGCAGTGATATGAATATGTTTTCAGCAACTAGGAAGGAATTCAGGCATATTATTGGGTAAAATACTGCATACATCAGAGATGACGCTATAGCCGACTTTTTCCCCCCAATTCGTTCGGCTGTCAAGTAGACGAAGACCACGCAAATAGATGAGATTGCAGCTTGTAGGTACGGGATTAGGACATATTTCTGCGCGTAAAGCCCGACCACCTTTAGGAGAAGGTATGATGTTGCGAGGAATAGGTAGTATGCTGGCGGGTTGTGCGTTGAAAAAAGTGAGTATCTTAGCTCTAGTATTTGGCTAGCGGTATAGTCGTAGAACTTCATGTCGGAGAAGATGTAGTTCTCTGGCTGGGTGAGGAAGTGTATGTGTGCTGCCCGGATTAGAAAGCATATGAAGACAAGTATTACTAGCTGTGTTCTTCTTTTTTTAAAATTCATTTCCAGAATTTATTTTCCTTTTCTTTGTCTTTTTAGTAGTGTGAGTAGTTTTTCTTTTCGTGTCTGCGGGGTTATTGAGGGGTCGCTTACGTGTTTTACGTCTTCTATGGTGTAGAATGCGTGGGGATTGTGTTCTTTGATTATTTTGAGTGCGTGGGGTAGTCTTTTGCGCTGTATTACCGTGAATGTTAAACTAACTGGTCCTTCGTTTCCGTCTGCGTTTATTTGTGTGTAGCCGTATCCTTCCTGTTTTAGGGTTCTTGCGAGGTCTTGAGTGTCTTTGTTTGTGATTATCTGCAGTATTACGCTGCCGAGTGCGAGTTTCTCCTCAAGTATCATGCCGATGAATGTACCTGCTGAAAATCCTGCCGCGTATGCGAGATATTTGAGTGGGTCGTTGAGGTTTTGCATTATCTGGGATATCGCAGTCAGCCATATGAGTATCTCAAAGAAGCTCAGTACTGGGGCGATGTGTTTCATCCCTCGTGAGATGAGTATCAGCTTTAGTGTTCCTATTGAGACATCAAGTATTCTTGCAATGAATATCAGAAGTGGTATGAGCGCCCACACCGCGATGGCGTCCCAGGATGATAAGATTTCGGCCAACATAATCTATTTCTTGTTTTTTTCGAGTGCTATGTTTCTTGCTATTTTTGCAAGGTCTGTTCTAAGTTCCTCAAGGTATATGTATATCCTAAATAGCAGGTAGTATGAGAGTAGTACGCCAACAATTAGCATTAGGTCAAGTGGTCGTTGTATGCCTATTGTTTTGGAAAGTGTTTCTAAGATTTCTGGAAAGATGAGAGATATTATGACTCCACCCCATGTGATGGTCCAGAATGCGAGCATCCAGGTGCTGAATCTCCCTTCTCGGTAGC
>CAYXON010000054.1:0-6803 GCA_964467145.1 uncultured archaeon
ATAACCATAATCGACTATGGGGCAGGGAACCTCGCAAGCATCGTCAACGGCCTCAAAAAAGTCGGCGCACAAGTCGAAATAACCTCCGAGCCGAAAAAACTCAAAAACGCTGACGCAATCGTGCTGCCAGGAGTCGGAAGCTTCGGCGACGCCATGGAAAAAATAACCGCGTTCAAGCCCGCGATAGTTGAGGCAACAGAGTCCGGCAAACCCTTCCTTGGCGTGTGCCTCGGGGTGCAGCTTCTGATGGACTCATCAGATGAGAGCCCTGGAGTCGAAGGCCTCAAAATATTTTCTGGAGATTGCAAAAGATTCACTGGAAAACTCAAGATACCCCACATGGGATGGAACAACCTAGAGATAGTCAATGATACCCCACTCCTTCAGGGAATAACTGATGAGGATTATTTCTACTTCGTGCACTCATACTACGTAGTGCCCAACAACAAGAGTATCGTCGCAGCCAACACAAAATACGGAACAGACTTCCCATCAGTGATATCTGAAAAAAACATATTCGCCACACAATTCCACCCCGAAAAATCAGCAGACAAAGGACTTAAGATACTCAAAAACTTCGTTGAACTGTCAAGAAAATAACCTAGGCGCGAAGTATCCTGACTGCTAGGTGTGCCGCGTTTTTTCCGTTGTCTATGCCGACCGTCGCCACCGGGACGCCAGAGGGCATCTGCATCATCGAAAGTAGTGCGTCAAGTCCGTTAAGCGCCACGTTGACTGGGACGCCGATAACAGGTTTTTTAGTCTTAGATGCGACAACACCAGGAAGCGCTGCAGATAGTCCTGCGACGCAGATGAATACTTTCGCATCAGATGAGGATATCACCTTGTCAAGGCGGTCGGGTTCGCGATGTGCGCTGCAGTACTCCACAGAATAGCTGACTTTCTCGGCTTTGAGGACGTCCTCCGCGTTTTCCACTATTTTGGAGTCTGACTTGCTGCCAGCGATTATTAATACGTCAGCCATAATAGGTATATTGTAAAATGACGATAAAAGTGGCGCTACTAGGTCTTGGAAGAGTGGGACGCTGTGCAGCGGGAGCCATACTATGTGAGGAGGACATGGAGATAGTCGCAGGATACGACATGAAATACGTGCTAGTCGACATCGGAGTCCTTTCAGGAAGGCAGGAGATAGGAGTAAAGACTGAGGACGTCTCCAAACTCGGCAAAGATCTTTTGAGGGTAAAGCCGGACGTCGTCGTAGACTTCACACTTCCCGAAGCCTGCGTAGAAAACTCGAAAGTGGTCGGCGAAGCAGGAGCTTGCATGGTTGTCGGAACCACTGGACTCACACCTCAACAACTTGCCAAACTCAAAAAGAACCTCAAAAACACGGGACTTGTGATAAGCCCGAACATGAGCGTCGGAGTCAACGTCTTCTGGCAGATAATCGGCGAAGCCGCGAGAAAACTTCCAGGATATGACATAGAGATTATTGAAGCTCACCACAGGTTCAAAAAGGACGCGCCGTCAGGCACAGCCTTGCGGGCGTGCGAGATACTCGCCAAAGCAACCGGAGCCGACACGAGAAAGGATTTAGTCCACGGAAGGAAGGGCGCAAGCCTCAGAAAAGATGGTGAGATAGGAGTCCACAGCATAAGGGCAGGCGACATAGTCGGCGAGCACACAGTCATGTTCTCAACACTTGGTGAGAGATTCGAGGTCAAACACGTCGCGCACACCAGAGACTCATTCACCTCAGGGATACCCGCTGCGATAAGATTCATAAACGGTAAAAAAGGCGTCTACGACATGTGGGACGTGCTGGGGCTGAGATGAAGGTTGTAGGACTCAACGGCAGCCACAGAAGCGACTCCAACACGGGAGTGATGGTCTCCAAAGCCCTTGAAGTCTGCCAAAAAAACGGACTGGATGTTGAGCAGATAGACTTGTGCGACAAAAAAATAGATTACTGCACAGTATGCGACGCATGCAAAGGCAGCTACACCTGCAGCCGAGATGATGACGTCATGGACATACTTGACAAGATAAAGTCTGCGGACGCGTTGATAGTCGCATCCCCAACATACTTCGGGGATGTTACAGGCAGGCTAAAATCATTCTTTGACCGGACTCTTCCGCTGAGAAGGAATGATATGATGCTGTCGGGGAAAATCGGGGCAGTGCTTGCGGTCGGCGGCTCAAGAAACGGCGGGCAAGAACATGTGATATCGCAGATTCACGCGTGGATGCTCATAAACGAGATGACTTTGGTGGGCGACAAAAAGACTGCGCATTTCGGAGGAATATGCGTCGCGCACGCACCAGCTAGCGTTGATGAAGACAAAGTTGGCATGGCGACTGTCGTGAATACTGCCGAGAAAATATGTGAAGTACTTCAGCGTATGTAGAAGGGACTTTCTTTAAGCATCTCCTGCTGCCTCTCCTGCGCTTTCTTGTTGGAGGTTATCATGCTGTGCATCTGGTTTATCTGCTCCTCCGTCTGCTTGGCTTTTTTAGCGAGCTCATCCATGTTGACTTTGATGCCGAGTGTTTTTGCCAGAACGTCAAGGACTGCTTCCGCGCTTTTGGCGTCGATTATCTGCCCGTGTGTCTCACCCATAAGGCATACCGCTTCTATGCCGCGGGGTATTGAAAGGCCTAGTAGCAGTCCGCTTGCGCCGAATATTGCGCCGCCACCCTTGAATATTATGTTGTTTTTCTCAAGTTCTGTCACAAGCTCGGTGGAGGTTGCCGCGCCAAATACCCGTGGCGTGTTTGTGATAGATCCTGTGCCGAGTCCGCCGAGTGTGTATATTCTTTTGACGTTGAATTTCTGTGCGAAGTCCAGTATTTTCTCCGTTATCTGGTATTGACTGTCTGGTGTTATTCCCTGGAAGTCCCCGAGAAGGAGTATCAAGTCTTTATTGCCCTTCCAGTAGTATAATTCCATGTTGACGAGTTTTATTGTGCCGTCGTCTTGTATGTTGACTTGAGGGGGGAGGAATGGCGAGATTATTTCCGCGAACTTGACTGCCTTAAGCTCGTCTTTCATGTGGTCTGCTGCGAGCTTTCCGACAAGCCCGATACCGGGCAGCCCCTCTATTAGTATTGGGTCCTTGAGCTTAGGCTCTTCGAATATGTTTATTATAACGTCATCCATCGTTCATCTGCTCCTTCATGAGCCGCCTGTATTTTCCGTATGCGTCCTGTGGTGAGTACTTTGCCGGGCCAACAGGTGATGTCTTCCCACCACATGTGGGGCACTCAGTTTTGAGGGTGTAGCCGCCGCATCCGCCGCATTTTTGTATTTTCATTTCCCCTCCAGTTCCCTGTGGAACTCTCCGGTGCCGTGTTTTGACTCTATGTATTTTATGCCCTGCTCTGATGCAGTCTTCATCGCCTTCTCTGCAGTCTTATAATCTGATGATGTGACCTTCAGCCTGTATAGTGGTGCTGAGATGTATGCTATCTCGAGCTTTGCGTCTGAGGGCTGGTGTTTGGCTATTTCTTGGAGTGCTTTTTTTACTGATTTGACTCCGTCTGGTTCGTAGCTTCTTAGTTCGACATAGCCTATGACTTCAACCGCTGGGGGTTTTATGCTTTTTTGGATTAGTTCAACTAGTTTTTTCCTTGTTTTTGCGTCTAGTTTGATTTTGTCGGCTATTTTCGCGTCAGCTGATATTGCCTCAAACCCCTCATATAGGGAGTCGTAGTCTGAGAGTGACTCCGTCAGGGTCTTTACGGTTGATTCAGGGTCTATGTTAAGTTCTTTTACAAGTAGTTCCACGAGTTTTTTGCTTCTCTGGTTTTGTTTAACCTGCTGGAGTTTCTGCTTTCTCTGGGAGTCGTTGACTCTCCGAAGTGACAGGTCTATGTGGCCTTTTGCCCCGTCAACCCTTAAGACCATGAGGACTACCTTCTGGCCTTCTTTGACGTAGTCTCTGATGTTTCTGACCCATTTCAGGCTTATCTCTGTCAGGTGCAGCATACCCCGTTTGCCAGGGTATTCGTCAAGGTCTATGAAGGCGCCTTGGTTGAATATGCTCTTCACAGAACCGAGCACCAGTTCTCCCTTCTCAGGATAGTCTAAAGCCATCTTTTTTAATGAATATGCTACAATAACTAGTGATAACAGGTATAAAAAATGGGAGCTGAGAAAAACCACGTGTTAACGGCGCTTGTAGAGCATAAACCGGGTGTGTTGCAGAGGATATCGTCTCTTTTCGCAAGGAGGAAATTCAACATAGAATCCATAACCGTCGGCGGGACAAATAACCCAGACGTCGCGAGGATGACGATAGTGACAAGGGGCGATGATAAGGTGCTTGAGCAGATAACCAAGCACATGAACAAGCTAGTTAATGTGATAAAGGTTATTGAGCTTGAACCAGGCAACGCAGTCTGCAGGGAACTGTGCATCGTTAAGGTGAGTACACCAGATGAGAAGCACAAGACCCAAGTGATGCAGTACGCCAACGTGTTCAGGGGAAACATCGTTGACGTGTCTCCGAAGACGACGTCTGTTGAGATAATAGGCGACAGCCAGAAGATTAATGCCTTCCTGAACATGATGAAGACTATCGGGATAAAGGAGATAGCGAGGACTGGAGTTACTGCGATGCAGAGAGGGTAAGTGTAATGCGCTGGTCCTACCCGCTATTTAGGGTTTACGGCATATCTGTTGAGGCGCACCTCACATTCATCCTTTTTTTCGCGCTCATTGCTTTGGCGGACTTTACAGGGGCTGTGTTTTTACTTATCCTGTTCACGACAGTTCTCGCCCATGAGCTTGTGCACTCCATCACGGCGATAAATTATGGTGTGAGGGTTCCAAAGATAACTCTTCTGCCAATAGGCGGGCTTGCAAGCATAGACTTGCCTGATGACCCACTTCTTGAGCTTAGGATTTCTATTGTGGGGCCGCTTTTCAACTTCATACTCGGGGGTTTCTCCGCAGTTATGCTCTACCTAGTCGGTGGGGAGTTCATAGGTTATGAGAGTCTTGTGGACGGCATCTTCACCGGCAGCTTCGGAATGGGCACTGTGTCGTCTGTTCTTTCGTTAACGCTTTATGTGAACCTTGTTCTTGGAGGATTTAATATGCTGCCTGCTTTTCCGATGGATGGGGGAAGGGTTTTCAGGTCTGTTCTCGCGTTATGGATGGATTATGTGAAGGCTACAAGAATCGCAACAACTGTCGGTAAATTCATATTCCTGTGCCTGGCGTTCGCAGGCATCTTCACAGGCAACCTTTGGTGGGTGATAATAGGGGTCTTCCTTTCATACGCTGGGGGTGGGGAACTAAAGTACGTTAACCTAAAGGCAATTTTAGAGGGGAGAAAACTTGAGGACATAGCTGTTCAGAAAATGAGCTACGTCAGCGAGCACCTGAGCTTTAAAGAGTTCATGTCGAGGGTTTATGTCCGCGGGCAAAGCATATACCTTGTCGTCGGCTCAGATGGGGTCTTGAAAAAGGCGATAGACGTAAGGGAACTCGGGGAAGTAGACCCTGAAAAATCTGTCGGCGAAGCGAGAGGTATAGGCTATGTCGTGCTCGACGGTGGTTTACCTGTTTCCAAGGTGCTAAAGGTAGTTTTAGGTAGTAGGCTAGTGCTTGTCGCCTCAAAGGGCATGTTCATAGGACACATAACCCCGGAATTATTGGCTGACGTGATAGGTGCTGAGTCAGTCATCAGAAGGCTTAGATGACAGATATTTAATGCCCCATTGTCATAATATAAAGATGCGTTTGGGGCTGATTTTGGGGAGTATTACAATAGTTGGCTTGATGCTTGTAGGCACAGCATCATCTGAATTATATGACATAGCATCATGCGGTTTGTGCACCAGGTCATTTAGGATGGTTTGGCCGGTTTCAAGCACGCAATACGCGTCAGACCCGTACATCTCAAGCTGCAGGGGAAACCCGATGCCTGGACACTGGGGATACGACCTTCTGGCTGCTGACGGAGAGACAGTGTACGCGGCATTCTCTGGCACAGTAACCGTAGGATTTGAACCTGAGACAAAAGACTACTACGACCTTGGGCTTTATCTGCACATTGAATCCGACTTTGAAGGCGGTAGGTACGTGGCTAACTATGGGCACATGATGGAAAACGGTCTCGCAGTCGACGGACAGCACGTCAGACTAGGGGATGCACTAGGATACGCTGGTGGAGGGCAAGACGGACCCAATAGGGGTGACTCGCCAGGGCCAATGCTTTATTTTGAATTGCTTGACTTAAATGGTTGGCCGCAGGACTCAAGCCTTGAAGGCGAAGCTGTGGACCCTGAGACATGCGCAATAAACACCTGCAAATTCTGGTACGCAACCGAAACCGGAGGAGTGTGCACACCCAAACTCGACAACGAAGAAGATTGCCAGATAAAATCTATAGCAACCGCGGGTGGTGGACGATGGTGGTTTGATATGCCATCATACGCCTGCGGAAGCGCGTTCGAGGACTACAGCTACATAGACGAGTACGGCGATGAAATAGAGTACACTGAGGATAGGGACAGCAGATATTACGCAATAGTGTCGATTGATAAATACGGCAGGATAAAACTAGGATGCGACGGCAGCGGCTCAGATGAGACATGCAAAAGCGAGATATTCGACTACAGACTAGACCCCAGGTTCGGAAAAGGAGGGTTAGACGATTTTAACGACCTTAATTGCTTTCTAAAATTCGTGAAGGTGGAAAGCGACGGCACATACACCTGCGGTGAGATAGACGGCGACACAGTCGACTGGGAAGCAATGGACGCCGACGAATGCAACGTGGTCTCAATAGGTGTGGCAAACCAGTCAGAGTCAAGGAACATAGGATTGA
>CAYXON010000055.1:0-6747 GCA_964467145.1 uncultured archaeon
GTACTACACGCGCTATTTGGCGCAGTCGGCGGCGCAATATACTCGTCGACAAAGAACTGACAATATGAAGACTGAAGCAACCATAATTATCTTAATTATAATGCTTAGCGGCTGCCTTGGCGAGGAAAAAACAAGGAGGAGCCTGCTTCAGACTACGCAAACAAGCAGGGTAGCGACCACAGAGACAGATAGAACATCAACAACTCAGCAGGGCGCTACAACCACAACCCAAAAAATGCAGCCGACAAAACAGACTCTTGACATGCCAAAAACCAGCTTTGAGGGAACAGACACGCGATGCCTTCTTAGACACCCTCTCGCAAGCGGAGACTGCAAGAAAATACTTGGAGCATACTACGACAGCTCAAAAAACCAGTGCATCATACTAACAGGGTGCGATGCGGTAGGCACAATACCGTTTGAAAGCTTTAATGAGTGCGCGCTAAGGTGCGTGAGATAAGGGAAAAAATCAGGCACTTAACGCAGAAGATAACCTATGAAGTCAACGCCACACCTTCTTAGCCCAGAAGCACTGTTCCACCTTCTGACTTTGTTGGAGTACTCCGACAGCTCCGCCTGCTCAGATGAGAAAACATCCTCGACAGAAGGTGAATACCTCATCTTCGGCGGGCAAACATGCTTTCTCCGGACAGACCCAGATAACGGATCCATAGGATAAATCTGACATAACCTTGGGTGATTGCCGTGGACAGAGCAACGCAGGCCGCCTTCAGAGTCGACTGCGAAAACGCATGACTTATCCTCCCTTCTTGCAAGGCACATGTAAAAGTAGCCGTGCTCAAGCCGCACATCCGGGTACTCGCACTGAAGGGAGGATACAGACACGAACTCCACGAACTCATAGGGGTCAAACCCAGCCCCCACAAGGCGCGCAAGGTCTGAGTCGGTTATCGGCACCCTGTATCGCCTGCAACAATCGCCGGAACAGCTGCCACAAGACTCCATAGTAAGGCTAAAATGTTGAGTACTTCTCGACGAATATGTCCCTGAACCTCTTTCTGAACTCTGCGGGGACGACGTGAGCCTCACCCACCTGAGACGCTCCCCAGAACACTTGAGCCATCTTCTCAACAAGCTCACAAGCCTTCAGTGCATTGTCGACGTTCCTGCCAACAGCCACCATCCCATGGTTCGCAAGAAGTGCCGCGTTTGATTCCCCCAATGCAACAACAGCTGCTTTGCCAAGTGCTTCTGTGTTTGCTTGAACATATTCTGAGACCTCGACCCGACCACCCAAGAAAATCACCATCTCCTCAAGGACTACAGGTATCGGCTTTCTCGCAACAGACAACATACTCGCATACGGGGAATGAGTATGTATCACAAAATTCACACGAGGCCTTGCGACATAGATGTCAGCGTGAAGCCTGTGCTCGCTTGAGGGTTTTCTCCCCCCACCCAACTGCGTTCCGTCAAAACCCATCTTCACAAGGTCAGTGGCGGAGACCTTGTCATAGTTGTTGAGTGTTGGTGTGATTATGAACTCATCAGCTCCCGGAACGCGCGCACTAACATTACCCTCACCGAACTGCACAAGACCTGCAGAGTATATCCTCCTGCATGCGCGCACGACATCTGATGCCTGAGCCAAAGCAGAAACCATTAATAGATATATCGAAGTTTAAAATTAAAACCAGATAGAAGTCTTTTTATTAAGTAACGACTATGTGTATGAATGGCTTTTTTCAAGAAGGGTGTTTTAGCCGCCCTAATGATTTTAACTGCGTTATCAGCTGGCGCGCAAGCACTTGATTTTAGGGCTCGGACGAGCCATTGCATACGCAACATAGAGTGTGGGATAATCCTGGACGTCCTCGAATGCGACGGAGAGGATGTGACTTTCACAGCATACGTCGGCGGAAGTGCATTCGACTCCATTTACCTGCCAGAGTGCAACAAGGGCTCGTTCAGGCTCACATACGACTCCTCAGACTGGAGCGCCAACCCCATAGGATACGGCAGCCACAGCGTCAAAGTAAGTGCGCAGGAAAATGGGGTGGAAACGATTTCAAAGGGTGCAATATTTGAGATCAGACCGCCAACTGTGCGACCGAACATGGACTCGAAAATCATTGTCGGGGAGAAAGTAACAGTCAACCTGGAATTCAACGACGTATACGATGAAATAAGGTTGAAGACAAAGTTGGACGACGAAAAAATAGGGGATGAAACATGCCAGAATATGATGGACTGCGTGAAGAGACTTTCAGAGATAACATACGACGGGGAAGAAACGCGCGAACTTGAGACCGGCATCCACGAAGTAGTCGCCCAAGTATATGAAGGCGATGAAAAAGTGAGCGAAACCGTTGCGAAATTCGAGGTCGTCGACAAGATACCCTACGAAAGGCTTTATGTGTCGCTTCCGCAGAAACTAGATGCTTGGGCGGACCTAAGCGTTAAGCTCACCCTAGAGGGTATGGGCTATGACGCTGAAAACAATCTAATTCAAGTAAGTGTAAAAGCCTACACGCCAGCCCTCGGAGAGCGTGAAATATACAGTGGCAAGAGAACTGTGAACGCGAAAAAAGGCGGCGACTACACACTCCAAATCGGCTCTGATGACTTTGAAGGCGAATCATACGGCAGATATGCAAGATCATGCTCGGAGGTGGCGCTGACATTCACCATCGGCGGAGACTTTGAAGCAGGCACCGTCGAGAAGGACACATTATTCACAGGCAGGAGAATAGAACTCACACACCAGCCTGACCCACCTGTCAAAGACACACAACTGAGTGTAAGAGCATACGACGGCGTGACATCAGAGCCCATAGAGTTCTTCAAAGCTGCAGTCTACGACGGCGAGAGATTAATCGACTCCAAAGTTCTCGAAAAAGACGGACTAAACACATTAAACCTTGTGGAATACGCGAAAACCGCAGATTATGTTGATGTGGTTTTCTCTTCCAAAGGCTACTGCAACAAAGTCCTGAACCTGAACCTAAGACAGTTACCCGCATCATCTGCGCCAGCAAACCCATCATGCTCATCAAATGCAGACTGCACGCCTAAGGTGACGCAGGCGCCGTTTTGCAGAGGCAACACTATGATGCAGGATATTACCTGGGGTGAATGCGTTAGCCCAGGGACAAAAGACTCAAAGTGTGTGGCAAAGATAGAACAATCATATGTCAAAGACTGCGGACAAGAAAGAATATGCAGCGAAGGCACATGCATGGACAAAAAAATAAACCCTGCAACAGCCTCAAACAATGAATATCAGACGACCCAGACCACATTATCCCCCCCAAAAAGCGGTTGGGGCATTTCTGAAGCAGACATCTTCGGGATATCACGTCCAACAGACAATGAGGTGGCTGGAGTGCTATGGAAGATATACGGTGCCGTTGTGATAATCGTTGTCGGAGTGTTTTTCACCATCACAGCAACATACGGGCTAACAAGCGGGAAAAATGGGAACCTTGAGGCGCCTGGAGTTAATAATTTCGTGGACGAGATATCAAACAAGGTATACGAGTGCCTTGAGAATCTGAAAAGGCATGTAACAGGGGGCAGAAGGCGAGCGCACCCCACACTTGATGATATAATGTCCCAGAAATTCTGAAAACCCAATTATATTATATCTACTCCTAATAGTAGGCTATGGAATTTGAGGAGCTCGAGAACAAGGATGCTGAAGAACTTTTCAAAGACCTTGACACATCGTCAAAGGGGCTGACCACGCAGGAGGCGCAGCGGAGAACGCTTAAGTACGGCCTCAACGAGCTGGTCTTTCACAGGAAAAAATCCCCGACGATGATGTTCCTTGAGGAATTCAAGGAACTCTTCCCGCTGATGCTTCTCGTCTCCTCGCTACTTACTTTTTTCGCCAACTCCCTAAGTCCTGGCGAGGGTTATGACATGATAGGTATCGCCCTTCTGGGGGTGGTGCTTCTGAATGCGACAGTTTCTTTCGTGCAGAGATACAAGGTGGAGCAGCTTATGCAGTCATTTCTGGACTACATCCCAAAGGAGGTGGCGCTCATAAGGGACGGCGAAAGAAGGCTAATTAACGCAAAAGAGACTGTTCCGGGAGACTTGCTTCTTGTACAGGAGGGGGATAAAATAAGCGCCGACGGCATAATAATAAGCTCAAGCCAGCTGCTCGTCGACGAATCCATACTAACTGGCGAGTCAGAGCCAGTCGATAAGACAGACTACGGAAAACACGGAGAACTATCATGCGAAGCATTTTCCGGAACAACAGTCATAAGAGGTTCAGCGACGATACTCGTTGAAAGAACCGGTAAAGCCACAAAGATTGGCACCATATCCGAGCTTTCGCAGACTGTGCAACAGGACATGACGCCGATGCAGAAGGAGCTAAAGATATTCGTCAAAAAAATAACTTATCTCGCGCTCATAATAGGGTTAGTCTTCTTCGCAGTAGGGTTTGTGATAGGCAACACATTCTGGACCAACCTCATATTCGCGATAGGAATAATAGTCGCCAACGTCCCGGAAGGCCTTCTGCCCACAGTCACCATGGCCCTCACACAGGCGTCGGCGAAGATGGGCAAAAATAACGCTGTTGTGAAAAACATACTCTCTGTCGAAACACTCGGCAGCACCACAGTCATCTGCACAGACAAGACCGGAACCCTAACACAAAACAAACTCCAGGTGGTGAGCGTATACACGAACTTCCATGAGTACGGACTCAATGACTTAGAGGAGTTCCAGAAGCAACCGGGGGCGACAACCCTTGACGAGATAATGACCCTCTGTAACGACGTGGTAACCACAGTCGACGACAAAAAAAGGACCACATTCAGGGGGGACCCCACGGAGGTTGCAATGGCTGAGTTCTCTGAAAAAATCTCAAACTACGACAGACTAAGGTCAAACTTCAAGCAAGTCGGCGGCAAACCGTTTTCAGCAGAAAAGAAATACATGTACACAACCTATGAGACAAAGGCTGGACTATATTATATGACAGTCAAAGGAGCCGCAGAGGTGATACTCGAGAAATCCTCTAAAGTCCACACAAGAGAGGGGGAGATAAACCTCACAGACGACATGAAAGGTAAGATTGCCGAGAAATGCAGCATATACTCAAACAACGGGCTCAGGGTTTTGGGACTCGCCTACAGAAACGCGCAAACACCAGATTCAGAGCCTGAACAGCTCGTATTCGCAGGGCTTGTCGCGATGATAGACCCCCCAAGACGGGAGGTCCCAGCCGCGGTAAAAGCCTGCCACACAGCAGGGATAAGGATAATAGTCATAAGCGGCGACAAAGGAGAGACAGTCACAAACATCGCCAAACAACTCGGGATAGTCGGCGAAAACCCCAGGATAGTACTCGGCGAAGAGCTCGCGACAATGGACATGGAAACCCTAAAGCGCGAGCTGAAAGAACATGAAGACATAATATTCGCAAGAACCGCACCAGAACAGAAACTCAAGATAGTGGACGCGCTAAAGGAGATGGGCGAGGTCGTCGCAGTCACAGGAGACGGAGTCAACGACGCCCCAGCCCTCAAGCGCGCGGACATCGGGGTGTCAATGGGACTTTCAGGAACAGACGTCGCCAAAGAAGCTTCAGACATAATACTACTTGACGACAACTTCGCAACAATCGAAAAAGCCATAGAGGAGGGCAGGGCAGTATACGACAACATCAAAAAATTCATAACATACATACTCACATCCAACATCCCGGAGATACTCCCATTCATAGCCTACGTCCTGTTCCCGATACCACTTCCCATAACCGTGATACAAATACTCTGCATAGACCTCGTCACAGACATCCTGCCAGCGATAGGGCTCGGCAACGAACCACCAGAGGAGGACATAATGCTAAGGCCGCCACGTAGAAGGGATGAGCGGCTTGTGAGCCTCAAGACGTTTTTGAGAAGCTACGGCATAGTCGGACCGGTTGAGGCGCTCATGAGCTTCATCGTCTTTTTCACGATACTCACAGGAGGCGGGTGGATATGGGGCCAGAACCTGACGGACGCAAGCATATTATACAGGCAAGCAGCAGGTGCTTTCCTTGCGACGATAATATTCAGCCAAATAGGCAATGTGATGGCGTGCAGGACAAACAGACAGTCCGCAATCAAACACATATTCTCCCACAACAAGTGGATGAGCGCAGGCATCATAGTGGAGGTAGTCTTCATATTCGCGATAATATACGTTCCACTAGGTGTGGTCCACGATTTCTTCACCACCGCCCCCCTCAACATAGGAACATGGGTGATGATATTCACAGCCCCATTCGTTATATTCGGGGTTGAAGAAGCCAGAAAATACCTCGTCAGAGCCGGCGTAAACGTACTTTCAGCATAGTTACACAAAAGTTAGTGCCGTCTTTTTAGGCTATGATGCAGTAATATGAGGTTGAATATGAGAAAAATCATCCTGACACTGATGCTTATGTCTTTAGCACTCGGCTGCATAGGAGAGCCGACATGCGAGCAAG
The DNA here is from genome assembly GCA_964467145.1 of uncultured archaeon. Classification (GTDB taxonomy): domain Archaea; phylum Altiarchaeota; class Altiarchaeia; order IMC4; family SCGC-AAA252-I15; genus JAHIYG01. The sequence goes on from CAYXON010000055.1 coordinate 6,458, forward strand.
GCGAAACACTGGTTGACGGAATATGCTGCGTCGACGCAGACAACTCCGGAATATGCGACTCATCTGAGACGACAACGACTTCCACAACAACATCAACAACATCATCTACTACGTCTACGACCACCACAACCACCTCCACCACCACGACAACGACTACGTTGCGTTACCTGCAGGTGGAGTGGTCTGACATCAGCAAATGCCGTCACACCACAATCGGCAACATGAACACATTCTACATGGACATCCCAAACACAATAGATGGAGTTTGGGGCAACACAACAGTTGGTAAA
>CAYXON010000056.1:0-6731 GCA_964467145.1 uncultured archaeon
CGAACAATGCAATTATGAATGCTATGTAGATGTTTCTTGACCGCCAATCCACACGATGCTTGTACGTGGTCAGTATGAGAAAAAAGCAGAAGAATGCGATATTGACTACCGCAATATCCCAGCGGTTCTGCAGTATGAAGCTGATTCCCTTACCGCCCATCAGCCACTCGAAATGATTGACTATCGACGGCAAAAGCAGGATGAAAACAACAACCAACGAAACCAGATAAGCCTTCCTGAAAAAACCCATAAGAATAAGATAAGAAAGAAGATTATATTACTTAAAATATTGAGCCTGCTGGGACACTAGAAAGAGCGTAGCTCTTTCTGTGCGCCGGAAACCTTTGGTTTCCGAGCGTTCTAACCCAAGGGAAAATATGTAGTGCATGAGGGCTCGAAGAGCCCTCCATCCGCTTCGCCCGCCAGCCGGCGTGACGGCTGAATTGAGCCTGCTGGGATTCGAACCCAAGTCAGGGGATCCGAAGTCCCCCAGGATATCCAGACTACCCCACAGGCCCTGATGTATACTAGGTTATGATAAGGACGACTGAGTAAAAAACGGTTAATTTTCAGACTTTGTTTCGTCGTCTGTTCTCGGCTGATGGTGGGTTCACTGTGTTCGTCTGCCTTGCCTGAGTTGCGGCGTCTGTTTCAGCGTTTAGGTTTTGTCTTAGGTCGTCTGGCGATAGTCTGCCAAGGGGTTGCTGGTCTCTCGCATCCTGTATCTTCTTAACCCTGGCCTTTATGCCGTCAGCCTCCTTAGGGAGTATTTTGGTTGTGTTTCCGGAGCTTATCCCCATCTGCTTGAGTATCTTAGAGTCCGGGTAGTCGCCGGCTACGTAGCCGTTGAATGTCTGTAACATCTCACCCATACCGTCAAGACGTAAAAGCGTCAGGCTGCGGAGGATGTTCGCGCCATCCTCGCCAAGTCCCAGAAGGCGTGCGACCTCCTTTGACAGCCGGTCTGTCGCAGAAAACATGTTCGGGCTGCTGCGCTCATAAGTCTGGGTTATTTCAACATCTGGTGTTTTTGTTGCCTCAGCGTCCACGCGGCTGTCTAGTACTGTGTTATAGCCTGCCTTAACCCCCAAAACACCCAGAACTGCTGCCAATATCGCCCCACCCACTTGGAGTACCCTCCTAGCAGTGCTTGGTTTCTCCTCGATGCCGCCCCGCGGTTGTAGAGTTATGAAGCTATTGTCGCTCATGCATTATTTTTTAGGGTTCATGGGGTTATATAGGGGGTGTTCAGAGTATCGTCGACAGTATTTCTAATATGATTGCGTATTTTATTAGTTTGCCGACTATCACGACTGCTGTGAATTCTTTAAAGTTCATTTTTGTCGCGCCACATAGTATTGTGACTGGGTCAACCGGCAGGGGGAGGGGGGCTGCAAGAAGCGTGAGCACCCCGAACCAACCGTATTTGTCCATTAGTTTATGAGCTTTTTCTAGGTCTGTTTTTTTGATGCATTTTAGGGCGTAATGCATCGACCTTTCGCCGAGTACGTAGTTCACGATAGTGCCGAGGTATGAGCCTAAGACAGATGCCACAAGTATCCAAAGCCTTGAGACGCCAACCTTTAGCAGTACAGGGAATGTCAACTCCGCGGAAAACGGAACGAATATTGTCGAACCAGCCGCCGAGGTTATGAAAAGCCCGACCAAACCGAATTCCCTGACAAAGGCTATGAGAGACTCAAGCATCAGTAGTTATTTGCGGACGCCTATTTATTATGGATGGTCTACCGCACACTCAAATACCTCAAAGGATACCTTGACGTTTGGCTCGCCCCCTTCCTCAGACTCCTTTGGAGGCTGGGCGTCAGACCCACACACATAAGTGTATTAAGCCTTTTCGCAGGAGTATCCGGGGTGTTCCTCATTTATAGGAGCCCTCTTGAGGGGTTCGTGCTCGTGGTCTCATACGTTGTCTTAGACGTCTTGGACGGGTGTCTTGCAAGGGTTACAGACAGCGTCACCGACTTTGGCGCTAAATTCGACTTCGCAACAGACAGGGTAGTTGCAGGCTACTTCCTCATAGAGTATTATCTCTGGGGTGGTGACCCGTTTTTCTCAGCCTTCGGTTTGACAGCCGTCTTAGCCGTCTCACTTGAGGATTTTGGTTTAATAAAAAGGTAGGTTTAATATTCTCTCATGGAAGCTGGACTCTACCCGTGGGGCGGCAGATACGTTGAAGGCGACCCAACATCGCCTGTCGCTGTCGTGACACTATCTGAGGAGATTGAGCTTCCTGAAAAAACTGTCGCACTTTACGGTAACATGAAGACTGAGAACCTCGGCGTGGAAAAAGTCGTCGCCAACATAGTCTCAAACCCAAACATACGGTTTCTAATCATAGCAGGCTCCGAAGTCAGAGGCCACAAAAGCGGTGAGTCACTCATGTGCCTTCACAAAAACGGGCTCGACTCAAACAACCGGGTAGTCGGGGCAAGAAGCGCGATACCATTCATCGAAAACCTACCACATGATGCGATAGACAGGTTCAAAAAACAGGTCAAAGTCGTTGACTTGATAGGAGTCACAGACGCAAAGAAGATAATGGACGCAGTAACAGAATGCGCGGGCAAAAACCCGGGCAGCTTCGGGCAACCCATGATTGTCGAACACGTCGCCAAAGACAAAGTCGTTGAGGTGTTCCACACAGAATACGCGCTACACTCCAAAGTGGACGTAGACTTATACGGCGTGGTATCACCTGCTCCGGAGGCCCAATAATGCACTCATTCATAAGAAAACAGGAAACATTCAAGGTTGCAGGCACAGTATTTGGAGGGCAACCAGGGGAGAACCCGACAGTCCTTTTCGGAACAGTATTTTATGGAAAAGAATTCAAGACAATAGATGATGCGGCAATTGAAAAGGCGAAACAATACATCAGCTCACAACAGAAACTCGCAGAAGAAACAGGGGTCCCAGCACTACTTGACGTCTACATCAAAGAGATAAAAAACGTAGAAACAGAACTGGATTTCATCATAAAAACTACAGACAACCCATTCAGCATAGACTCCTCAGACGCCGCCACAAGGGCTGCGGCACTTGAGTACGCAGACAAGCAAGGAATCCTCGACAGAGTAGTCTACAACTCAATAAACCTCGGAATAACCAAAGACGAACTTGACGCCCTCGGAAAACACACCCCAGACGCTGCGATAGTGCTCGCATACAACCCCCGCGACATGAGCGTCGACGGACGGGCTCAGATGCTAGAAGACGGAGCAGGCATGATAGCTTTTGAGGATAAAGGACTGCTAGATATAGCTCAGGATGCTGGAATAAAAAAACTAATGCTCGACACAGGCGCGACACCATTCGGTTCAATGAGCTGCGAAACACTAAGGGCAATACCAGTTTTCAAAAACAAGTGGGGGCTGCCCACAGGATGCTCCATACACAACACACTCGAGAGCTGGTCATGGATGAAAGACCACAGAAAAGAAGACATGAAATCTTATGACTGCGCCAACGCCGCAGCGAACTCGCTCGTCCCACTTATGAGCGGCGACTTCATAGTGTACGGGCCAGTCAGCTCAGCACCAGTAGTCATCCCGTCAGTGGCTTTCGCAGACAAGCTAGTCGCAGAAGGTGCTGCAGACTACTTCGGCGTGAAAATATCAGACAACCACCCATACAACATGCTGAAATGATAAAAACCACAGTTATAGGCAGCTACCCAGTCAGGCTAGACGGTGCGAAGTATGCTGGAAAATATTTTAGCTCAGACACCGGCGGCGCAGATGATGAGGCACTCGCGCAATCAGTGCAAAAACAGCTAAGCGCCGGAGTCGACATAATATCTGACGGACAGACAAGCGGCGACTTCATAAACATATTCGCGAGAAATTTCTCAGGAATCGTGATAGAGGAAAGACCAATAATACTTGACGAGATAAGATACCTTAGACCCTCAACAGTAGACGGACAAAAAAAAGCCAAAAAACTAATACCCAAAGGAGTTGAGCTTAAGGGGATAATAACCGGCCCATACACTATGGCGAAAAGCTCGCAAAACAGGCACTACAAAACACTTGAGGAGCTCGCTTTCGCCTACGCAGAAGGCCTCTCAGAGGAGGCGGAAAAACTCGACAAAATAGTCGACTACATACAAGTAGATGAGCCATTCTTCAGCGTCGACTACCCGGAGTACGGGCGAAAACTAGTGGAGAAAGTATTTTCAAAAGTCACAAAACCGAGGATGCTCCACGTCTGCGGAGACGTCGCCGAAATATTTCCGCAACTCACAGAATACCGGGTCGACTACCTCGAACACGAGTTCGCAGCCAACCCCCACCTATGGGACACAGTCAAAAAACACAGCTTCAAACAAACACTAGGCGTGGGCGTCGTCAGAAGCGACGAAAACAAAGCTGAGACCACAGAGGAGATAAAAACAAGGATGGAAACAGCCGTCAAAAACATGGGCGGCGAAAAGCTCATATTCAACCCTGATTGCGGCCTCAAAAACCTAAGCCCCCAGGTCGCCTACGCAAAACTAGAAAACATGGTCAAAGCAAAAGACATATTAGATGGTTAAAAAGGCTATATTCAAATAGTAAATCAGGCAGATGGAAAAAAACTTCATAGTATTCAAGGAAGACCCGAAGGGATTCTTTTACATATACCTCGACGACGCCAGAAGGAACATCGTCGTCGAACACTACACCAACATCGAGAAAAAAATAGGAAGACACCGGCAAACTGTCAGCGGAAAAATAAACAAAGTCTTCAAAGGCAACAACGCAGAATCAATATACCGAACAATACTCGGAAACAACCTAGTCTCGATGATGGACCACGCAGCATACCTCGGCTACGAACTAGGAAAAGCCGAGACAGCCCTCAAAAACCACGGCAAATACGAGCAAGACAGGCCAGTCAAGATATAGACATTACTTTTATCTGAGGCAAACCTATTTCTTTCATGGCTTCAAACACAGTCGACAAAGCAGCTAACGCCAAAGCCGCGGCATTAAAGCTCGCCAAAACACCAGGTGAGCTGAAAAACAAGGCGCTAAAGGATGTAGCCAAGGCCCTGAAAGAAAGCCAGAAAACGATACTGGAAGCCAACAGACTCGACTGCGAAAAAGCCAAAGACAAAATAACCCCCACACTATACAAGAGGCTGGAACTCACAAAAGAAAAGATTGACACAATCATAGAGGGCGTGTTGAGTGTGGCCTCACTTGATGAGCCAATCGGCAAAACACTCACTACGACAGAACTCGACAAAGACCTCACACTATACAAGGTCACGACACCCATAGGAGTCATAGGGTGCGTTTTCGAATCACGCCCCGACGCACTAGTCCAGATAGCCTCACTATGTCTGAAAAGCGGAAACGCCACCATACTCAAGGGAGGCTCAGAATCCAACAACACAAACCGGAGACTCTATGAAATCATAAAAGACACGTCCGAGAAAGCCGGCATACCCGGCGGGTGGATACAGCTTGCCGAAGGAAGAGAAGAAGTAACCGAACTTCTAAAACTCGATAATCTGATAGACCTTATGATACCCAGGGGCTCCAACGAGTTCGTGAAATACATAAAAGACAACACGAAAATACCCGTTCTCGGGCATTCCGCAGGCATCTGCCACGTCTACGTCGACGCAGCAGCAGACCTCAAAAAAGCGGAAAATATTGCCTACGACGCCAAATGCCAGTACCCCGCAGTCTGCAACGCGATGGAGACCCTGCTCGTCGACGAAAAAATAGCTGATAAATTCCTCCCCAAAATATGGGCAAAGTACGAGTCCGCAGGCGTAAAAGGAAAGGGATGCGACAAAGCAAAGAAAATCATAAAAAACCTTGACACCGCAACCGAACAAGACTACCATACAGAATACAACGACCTCAAACTCAACATAAAAGTCGTCGGCGGAGTCGACGAAGCAATAAACTGGATAAACACCCACGGCTCACACCACACAGACGCGATAGTCACAGAAGATGATGAAACAGCCAGAAAATTCATGGACTCAGTCGACAGCTCATCAGTCATGTGGAACGCCTCAACAAGGTTCGCAGACGGTTTCAGGTACGGACTCGGCGCAGAAGTAGGCATAAGCACCAACAAAGTGCACGCCAGAGGCCCCGTAGGCCTTGACGGGCTAACAACATACAAGTGGCTTCTCAAAGGCGCAGGACACACGGTCGCAGATTACAAAAACCGCAAATACACCCATAAAAAGCTGGAAAAACGCTGGAAAACTAGTTTTTAGGCACTACCTCCGATATAGTAAGAGAATGGCGAAACTAGGTTTTATCGGAGTAGGCAGGATGGGTCAAGCACTCATAAAAGGGCTCGTCGAGAAGAAGGCAGCGTCAAAAGAGGACGTAACAGCATACGACGTTGACGCCTCAAAAGCGGCTGCCGTTGGAGTAAAAGCCGCAGCATCACCCAATGAGGTAGTTGCGTCATCAGACATAATATTCATCTGCGTCAAACCAAAAGACATCGAAAAGCTCCTAGAAGACATCGACACATTCCCGCAAGACAAACTCCTCATCTCCATCGCAGCAGGCATAACATGCGAGAGGATAGAGTCCAAGCTACCAAACGCGAAGGTTGTGAGAGTTATGCCAAATACTCCAGCACTCGTCAAAGAGATGGCTGCAGCGTATTGCCTCGGCAAAAACGCGAAAGAAGAGGACGCCGACACAGTAGGCGCACTTCTGAACAAACTCGGCGTCGCATACAGGGTC
>CAYXON010000057.1:0-6710 GCA_964467145.1 uncultured archaeon
CGTAGTCGTCTTTGTTGTCTTTTAGGTATTTTATGAGTTTTTGGCAGTACGGACCTTGTTTTTCCATCCACTCCTCTTCCTCAGCTATTGTGTGTTTCTTGTTCAAGACCTTCTCTGAGAACCTATTGAATTCTTTGATGTCTCTTTCTTTGTTGACATGGAACCTTCTGACTTTTACACCATGTATTGTGTTCTCGCCCGCCGTGTATTCGTTTTTCCAGCTCATGTAGTCTGTGGCGCAGGTGGTCAGAACCTCAACATCGTGGTGTTTTGCCAGCTTTTCAGCAATCATCCTGCATAGGAGCTCCGCACCACCATTTACTTCAAGACCGTATCTTTGCACGACAAATGCGAGTCTCATCTAGTCACCGCATTCAAGTATTTTCTAAGTTTCGCCTCTGTCCGCTCTTGTGAGAAATCCTTCAGCCGCCTAGTCTGCTTTTTTATCATCCGTTCTTTGAGGTTTTCATCAGAGAGCACGAAATCCATGAGTTCGCCAACTATGAGTGGATCTTTTTTGTTGACTAGTATGCCTGAGCCGCCGAGGGTGGAGGGGACGGCTGCGGCATTGTATGCGATTATGGGTATCTTGTAATACATGCTTTCCAGAAGTGGAACGCAGAATCCTTCGTGTTCGCTCATGCACAGAAATAAATCTGCAGTTAGATAATGGGCGACTAAGTCTGGAAATCCGACTTGCCCAGTTATGACAACATCAGCTGATAGTCCGAGTTTTTTTAAGAGGTCTTTAAGTGCAAAGTAGTATCGTTCCATGCCAACATATGAGCCGACGAGTATCAGTCTGGAATTAGGGTTGACATATTTTTTATAGTGGTGGAAGCACCGTATGACTTCGTCCTGCCTCTTGTTAGGTGATATCCTACCCACAAATATTATGTTTGTCTTACCGTCACCATATCTTTTCATAACATCAAGGTTTGGCTTTTCATCGTATTTTGAGAAGTTCAAAAGTATGGGTAGAACACCAGTATGTTCATAACCTGCTTCCACCAATTCTTTGCGATTATATTCTGAATCCCCCAATGCCAAACTCATGCACGCCCTCAAAGACGATAGTTCCTGCCTGCCAAGCGAGCACAACCTAGCCAGCTCATCATTCACTCCAGTGAAATAGTCAGATGGGGTTATGTTGTGGTAGATCATCATCTTCTTGCCAGGGATGATAGGGAGTATCGAATCTAGTTCAGATCCTATTGACATGTGGTGGATTGTCAGACAATCCCTCTTCTTTTTACTTATTTTACGGTAGCTTTTGACACCACATAAAGAGGAGTGTATATGATTTGCGAACACGTTGCAGTCATGACCTTCTGATTTGAGGAAATTTTTTATCTCCATGACCTCATTGCTTATCGCATCACCGCTAGTGAACGAGGGTAGAATCTGGTTTATCTCCATCTTTAGGGTAAGACCTCCATGTATTTTTCTACTATTTTTGGCCAGCTGAAGTTGTTGATGACGTGTCTACGGCCAGCAGCACCCATTTTCTTAGCCTCTTCAGGGTTTGCGAGAATGTGTCTGACGCATTCTTCAAATTCAGGGTAGTCATTGAAGTATAGACCCCCATTACTTTCTACACAGTGCTCCCGAGTCACCTCACATTTTCCATTGACAATTACTGGTGTGCCGCATACCCAAGATTCCATGATAACAATGGAAAAACTCTCATTCACTGAAGGCTGACACAATACGGATGCCGCCGAGTATGCGTCGCGTTTGTCTTGTTCAGGGATGTATCCCAGGTCGTTGATGTAGGGTTTAATATCTGTAGGTATTTCTATTTTTCCACCACCCACCAGGACGAGCCTAAGCGGAGCGGGATTGTATTTCTTGTATTGGCGGAAATACTCGACAAGCAGTGGCGTGTTCTTCGTCTGGTCTTTCCTACCTACATAGAGTATGAAGTCATCGTCTATGCCATATTTCTCACGGAACCTTTTGGCGTCCGACACTATGTCTGTGTCTATGCCCACCCCCATTAGCACGAGCTCGTTTTTAAGTGTGAAAATTCTCTTCGCAAGGTTCATCTCGGATTTAGAGTTGAACATCAACCCCCTAACACCCTCGAACATACTCTTGTAAATGCTCATATGTGCATAGCTTTCATCATGGAGGCAGGGTATAAGATACGAGTGTTGTGGCCTTATCTTTGATCCGAAGTATGTAGTCCCGAACATGTAGGGTGTGAATATGTATGTGCGTTCGTCGTGTTCTGTGATGAATTGGCATAAGGTATCGCTATTTATTATGTTGTTTATAAATTTAGTCTCTTCAGCAGGAGGTATTTTCTGATTTTTCATCAGTTTACCGTTTATCATGTCAAATAGCAGGGTGTTTCGGTCGTTGACTCTGAATCGTTTTACACTAACGCCTTCTATTTTCTCTTCACCCACAGGTAGGTAATTTTTCCAGTCGCTCAGAAATTGCTTAGAACACGTGGTTAGAACATCCACATCTAAACCACTTTTGGCTAGGTGTTCGGCAGTCGTCTTACAGAGGTTCTCCGCACCTCCCGGTATGTTGGCCCCGTACCAGGGCACGACAAAAGATACTGGTTGGGTCATTTTTTTGCGATTATTGAATAGTCTTGCGGCCCAAATAGGACTTCATTGAGTTTGTCTATGTTGTCGTTCATGATTTTGTTCCCAGCTGTGTCCTTGAGCCTCTTAAGCGCCATCTCCGCAGGCACTGGATACATGTATTTTGTCTTGACTTCACTGAATCCAATGCCCTTAAGGATGAAATCTAGAGTATAGGGGTGTAGCGGCTTTGTGTGGGTCAAATCCATATAAAATGAGTTATAGAATATGCTTAGTGAGCGAGGATTCGGGGTGCTTATGATTATATACTTTCCTTTTTGAAGTTTTTGATACGATTGTTTTAGGACTGCCAAAAGTTCATATGGTTCAATGTGCTCTACTACATGACTCATGAATATACCATCCAATGATTCATCCTTTAGTGTAAGAAGATGTGACAATGCATCCGAGTTTATTACTGTCAAGCCGTTCTGTTTTGCATAATCTATCAGGTCGGTGTTGATATCTAGTCCATAACACCCCACACCAGATTCCACCAGAAAATTCAGAAATTCACCGCGGCCACAACCTATATCCAAAACATTCTTACAGCCGTTATAGTATTTTAAAAACTGGCTCTGCTGTTTTTTAATGTCCCCATATTTTCCACGAAATCTATGCTCGAATTCAAGATAATTTATTTGATAGGTATCGTCTAAGCTATCAATAGTTGGCTTTTCAAGAAGCTGCTTCTGGTTATCAAATAGCTTATTCAGCACCCGGACTAAGTTAGTGTTGAATTCTAGTTGAATGTCAGATCCTGCAGTTATTGCCCTGATGATAGGCAGCTTACCGAGCACGCGATTTATTGTGGATTTTTTTTGACAATTTGTGTTCACATAATAGAGGTTAGTTTCCAACCCCCCCTCACCAGAGGGTAACGTATTGTAGTCAGCTGCTTGGTAATCTATACTCACATCTGACGGATCGATGAATTCTTTAGTGTATTCTTTTTTCCGATCTGCTATGCGTTCCCGTATCTTTTGCATTATCTCTTCGACGTTGACTTCTTCGTCATCTAGGGTTAGTTCATTGTCTGACATTTTAGGTCTTCCAATTACAGGGGAGCGATATTATACCGTCGTCTGTGCTTTTTTGTATCACGTTGAATGAGTGTTCCTTGTTTCTCCAATCATGACGTAAGTGATCTGTTGAGTGGGGATTTACAGTCACCAAATAGGTTCTATCATCCAGAGGGACTTTAGTAATATTAAAGACATTTATCTTTTTCATATTTAGAGTTTATTTCCATGCTATTACGTATATATCCTTATAAAAAAATTTGACTATTGGCTGGTGCATTATTAGCCTATAGATTCGTCCCCTTGTTTTTTGGTCACTTATGTTAGCACTGATGGTTTGGTGACCGTCAATGCTACCTCCAAGCCACACTTTGGATTTAAAACCGTTTTTGGCAAGTCTCCTTTTTAGTGATATTGTGGTCTGTTCGTTTATGTGCATTGCCTGTTCATAGCCTGTCCGTATGTCCTTTTTTAGCTTCTTTCCTGTGAGCGCATATACTGCGATTCGATATATAGGGTATCCTATGTTGTAGTACCACCTGTTTGGGGCGGTGTGAATTATTAGACGAGCATCTGGTTTCATGACATTGTGTATCTCTTTGAATGTCCGATCTAGTTCTTCGTTGTTGAGGTGTTCGATTATATCCAGGGCAAATACTAGGTCAAATGTTTCTGGTTTGAGTGGGAGGCTAGTGGAATTTGACCGGGTTATTCTGGCGTATTCTTTTTCCTCAGGATGTTTGGCTAGAAGCTCTTTTGTTAGTTTTATGGAGTCTTTTGAGTAGTCTACTCCAACAACTTGGGTTTTTTTAATGGCTGAATGAAGTACTATTTCCCCCCTGCCGCAGCCGATATCCAAGACTGCCATGTCTGATTTTAGTTCTGCCATGTTGAGGACATTTACCATTATTTCACCAATGAGTAGTCCGTCGCTTTCAATGAATGTCTGGTAGCCCCCGCAGTCTGTCAAGAAGTATTCCCGCGTGTATAATTCTGAGGGCAAAGTGATACTCTTATTATTTGACATTTTCAGGCAACCTCCAAAAGCTTGGGAAATCAAACAGACCGATGTTACCGTTTGTGCCGACTGAGGTCACGTTGAATTCAAATTCTTTGTTAATCCAGTCGTAGTGTGTATGATCCATTGAGTGTATGGCAACAGTGACCCGGTATTTTCCTTGCGTTAAAGGAAGGTTGTTTATTACTAGTTCTATGTATCCTTTGCCTTTGATATTCTTTATGCTAAAGCCTTTCAGGTCTGTATTTGTTCCGCAGCAGTAGACGTCATTTTCTGAGTATATCCTGATTCCAAAAATCGGTTTATGTATGGATTCTTTTGTTTCGTACCATACTCTTATAGATATGGGGTCACCTGTGTTGAAAAGACCTTGCCTCTCGCCGAACTTGTCCATGAATTCGACATCTGTGATTATGACTTTTTTATTGCCCCACCGCCCCCCAACCTCACGCTTACCCCCCTCAATCTTCTGGGCATTGTAGATGTAGGTGTCGATTACTTTTTCAGTTGGGCCGTAGTCTGCAATTTCACCATTTCGCAGAAGTATGGTCTTCTGGCAAAATCGTCTGACAGAGGTGAGATCATGTGTTACAAACACCATGGTCTTGCCTTCTTTAGTGTATTGGTTGAAGTAGTCAAAGCATTTCTGCTGAAACCCCATGTCACCGACAGCCAAAACCTCATCAACCAAAAGAATCCGTGGATCTGTCTGGATGGCTGTTGCGAAAGCCAGCCTAACCTGCATGCCACTTGAGAAATTCCTTAGCTTAGTGTCCATGAACCTCTCAAGCTCTGAGAACTTGATTACATCCTCCATTTTAGAGTTGATTTCACGGCTTCTAAGCCCCATAATCTTCCCATAAAGGTGGATGTTCTCCCGCGCAGTCAGATCGGCTTGGAATCCGACACCCAACTCCAGAAAACTGGTTATGGGGCCGTTCACCCGTATCTTCCCTGTTGTGGGCCGAAGGATGTTTGCGATTAGTTTTAGGAGTGTGCTTTTTCCGCTGCCGTTGCCGCCTATGACCCCCAGACTTTCACCTTCCTCAACATTGAATGTGATGTCTTTGAGGGCCCAAAACTCGTCACATCTGTTTTGCCCAGATAGTGTTTTCACTATACTCTCGTACAGGGTAGTAGTCTTCTCACAAGGTATGTTAAACCTTTTGCTGACTCCGTTGACTTCAATGGCTTTCATTTTCCTACACCTCCTCCGCAAACCAAGGCTCATAGTGGCGGAATATTAGATGCCCCACAACCAGTATAGCAAGGTAGTATCCGAAACCTAAGAAGAATCCAGAAATGCTTCCGATGTTGTGGTATATGAGAAGGTCCCTTGATGAGACTATCACAATAGCTACTGGATTAAGCATATACACCCACAAGTACGCCGCAGGCACGAGGTTAATGTTGTATACTATGGGGGTGAGCCAGAACCCTGCTTGGACGACGACCTCCCATATCTGCAGCATGTCACGGTAGTAGACATATAGTGCGGACAGTGCGAGTGACATCCCGACTATGAGGATGAACTCCTTAAGTAGCACAAACGGGAAAAACAACATAGTCTGTGAAACAACAGGGTTCAGAATCAATAGTATTGCGCCAAAGACTACCAGGTTACAGATTGTTGTGAAAAGCTCAGTCAAACAAACGCTAACGACGATTATCTCCCTTGGGAAGTAGACCTTTTTTATCATGGACCCACGCCCGACTATGGAGCCAAGACCTAGCATTGTGCCTTTGACAAAGAATGTCCACAGGATTATGCCCAAAAGCAGATAAAGCTCGTATTGGGGGATGGTTATGTTCATGAAGGTGTGAAACACAACATATAGTGTTAGTAGCATGAATAGGGGGTTTAGAAGCGACCACAGGAACCCCAGCACGGAACCGCGGTACTTCAGCTTGAATTCGGCGATGCTCAACCCCCAGATGAGGCTCAGATACCGCACCAGCCTTTTATCCATACCTTAACTTATCAGCCTTTTGCTAATTATAAGCCTATTTTTAGAATGTTATTCTATGCGTGTCGCAGTGTTTCACGACTTCTTCGGAACTATTGGGGGG
>CAYXON010000058.1:0-820 GCA_964467145.1 uncultured archaeon
TTCCAAACATCATCCACGTCAACAACTAAGCCGACGACAACCACGTATCGACCACCCGCGTCAACCATCGCGATTGGCGTTTCAACTACCTCATCCACCACTACCACGTTACCTTCAGCATCTTGTTCTGACGGGGTCATGAATCTGGGCGAGGAGTACGCAGATTGTGGCGGCCCATGCATTGATTGCCTTGTGTTCACGCTATCAAGCGGGTGGCGGGAGTTCAAAGATACAGGATATAAATTCCGCTTCAACCAGAAGAGGGGTGTCGGCTCAAGCCTACAGTACATAGTTGACATCCAGACACCGGATGGGTTGTCTGGTGACTTCCCGCTTTCCACATCAGAGTCATACATCGACTACCTTAGTATGCGGGTCATAAACTACGGCGACGACAAACCTAAAGTTTACATGCGCGTGAACACCGAGGACCTAGCGACTATAAATCCTCAGGCGACTCTTCTCACTGTCGGCGGCCAATCATGTTCTGCTGCAGGCGGCGGGCTTTGCGAGAGGAACTACCAAGGCTACAAGCTAAGGATGGTTAACCGCATCCCAGAGGGAGGGGCGAGAATCACTGTTTTAGGCCCGAGTTGGGAGGTTCCGACACCAACCAATGTGCCAGCAACAGGTCTTGCATATAGTCCAGATCACGTACTCGTAGTTGGCGGGTTCTTTGACAGGCAGCACATCATGACTGGGGGCATGAGCCTATTCTATGTATATCCACTCTGAAGATGGCGAAGATTCTCAAACCAACGCTTCGCGAAAGAAACAGGTACCTGGTGTTTGAGGTATCATCAAAGGGTGTGTTTGAGCG
>CAYXON010000058.1:830-6662 GCA_964467145.1 uncultured archaeon
CGTTGTTGACGCAGTATGGTCATCGCTTCTCAGGATGTACGGTGAAGTCGGCGCGTCCAAGACATCTCTTTGGGTAATGGACTGGGACGGCAAATCAGCAAAAGGGATACTGAAGGTTAATCACAGAAGCGTTGAGACGCTGCGTTCCTCGATGTCGACTGTTACGAAGATTTCCAGCTCACAAGCTGCAGTTAATGTGTTGCGGGTGTGCGGAACCCTGAAAAAGGCCCGAACACTCCTATGATGCGCTCTTGAGTCCTGAGAGCCTTCTTATCTCCGCCTTTATCTTCCGTGACCCTTTGCCTGCTTCTATCTGGTTTAGTTGTTTTCCGCAGTCTTTGCAGGCGAAGCCATCCTCTATGGCTTTGCCGTAGTCTACTCTCTTACAACCGCACTCAAACATTATGTCGTCTTCGCCTATCATCTGCATGTCGAGTTTGCGTATGCGCTTGTCCATCTTGTAGTTGACGTAATCTACTATCTTGTCTTCGCGCCTTACCCAGTTGTAGTGACAGTATCCCGTGTCTAATCTGTCGCGGTATAGCTGCACCAAGTTCTTCTCAAGAAGTCCGTTGAGTATCGTCCTTACCTTTGATGTTTCGAAATTAAGCCTCTGGGATATCTCCTTGTCCTCCATAGGCTTTTCGATTACTTGGATAATCTGAGTGCCCTCAGAACCGAAGACCTCATCCAAGGCCTCCATATTTAAATCTTTTAATTCCGCCATGACCTATCACTTGGGTAAAACACCTATATAAACCCATCGATTTTGGCATTTATCACTTTTAGGCTGTTTGACTGCATTATAATCAATTTTCATATTTTTTTGGGTTGTTTTTATACTTGTGGTGCGTGGTATTGGAGCATATGATCCGGGGCGTTTTGGTTGTGTTTTTGGTTTTTTTGATTCTTGCATCTTGCGTTTCTGCAAGGGGTATTGTCGCGTTTAAGCAGCCGAAGTACCGGATGTGGGTGGAAAATAACGGTTCCGCAACGGTTGGTGAACCCTACAAATTCTTATTCTACGGCTACGACGGCAGGCCGCACTACGGCGTCGAGGTCAGGTTTTATCTTGACGGTTCTTTCGCAGGTGAGGTGAAGTCCAACGCATACGGGAAGGCATTTTTCACACCCCCTCTTCCTGGCAGATATGAATATGTGGTTGATCAAGGCAGGTACTACGGCATAGGCGGTTTCATAGAAGCGTTTGACCCGCCAGGCGTGAACAGGTCACAGCTGACGCGGGTTGAGGCTGAGAACATGAGGGTGAAAAACCACATACTCTATGAGGTTCTTAGGTCAAGCTAACACGATTACTTGTCCATCGGATATTCTTAACTCTACCTCAAAATTCTCTTTAGCGGTGTCCCATAGGCTGTTGACGTATGTGTTCCCGTTCCTTGATAGCCCATCAGCAGTAATACTCTCAAACCCTTCTTCTGCGCGAATCTTGACTCCCAAATCACTGGGGAGTCGTATTGTCAGTTTACCACCCTCTGTCTTCACCCTCGGGTTTAGCCCGACTGTTACTCCCCTAAGGTCTAGTGTGGTTTTCCCGCCTTTAATGTTTAGATAAAGGTCTGTCAGCTTTAGCCCCCCAGCATTGATGTTGTTCACCCCTTCTCCGAGCATAAGGCTCATGTTAAGGGGTGTGTCCTGGTTGAACTTGAGCGCCCACTCATAAACTCCGTTTGGTTGTATCACCACATCTGATGGCTCCTTCACTATGAGTGTGCCCTTGCCTGCCGCTACCTTATAGTCTATCAACGGCTGGTTGGGTATGTCAGTATATGAGAAGTTTGCCGTCATTATCCCCTCCCCAGCTAAGCTGGTTATTGTCACTGAAGCCTTTGATGCCCGGACCTCCACGTTAGAGCTTGTCGCACCACCTGATTCGACGAACCTTGAGTCGACGTAGACGTTTAGGGGGTTTCCGCACCCTGAAGCTAACACCACCAAGGCGACCAGAAGAATAGGGATACTCCTTCTCACATATACTACTTATGACTGAGGATAAAAAAACTTTCGGCTTTAAAACCCGCATCTATAGTCTATTACCTACATGGAATCCTACGATTTGGTGGTCTGTGGTGCAGGCCCAGCCGGGCTGACACTCGCTTGGAAGGCCGCATCAAAGGGGCTTAAGGTTCTGGTTTTCGACAGGAAAAGCAGTACTCAAGACATAGCATACACCACCTCCGGCAGCTTCATAGACCTTGGGGTGTGGGGGCTGCCGCAGGACGTCGCCCACCCAATCTCAAAGGTCATCTTCTCATCTGATAAAACAAGCATCGTTGGCGCGGGCAAAGCGTGCGTCATACGCAGGAGAAAGCTTCTTGACGCGCTTGAGAACAGGTGCGCAAGCTCTGGGGCCGAGGTTAGGTACTCTGTATCAGCTGTGGAGGTTAATGTGTCCGGTGAGGCGTTAGATTCCGTGAAGTTGTCAGACGGTTCAGAAGTCAAGGCTACAGTCTACGCGGACTGTTCAGGCCTTGGCGGCGTCTTCAACCGGGTGCTGCCCGTATATGAAGGTAAAGTGGTTCAAGCAGTCGGTTTTGAGTATGTGCTACCCCTGAAATCCCAAGATGACACAGCCGAACTATACGTTGGCGGGGAACTAGCCGGCGGCTATGGGTGGCTATTCCCACTTGGAGACGGCACAGCGATAGTTGGCGCCGGCACACTCATCAGGGACAAATTCCCTGAGGTCCGGCAGATGCTTGAGCTGATGCTTAAGCTCCCACGCTTCATGGAACGGGTGGAGCCGAAGCCGATTGAGTCGCACGCGGGCGTGTTCAGAACCGGCAAACCACTGAAACGCTTCAGCCGCGGAAACCTCATACTCGTCGGCGACATAGCACTCCAGGGCAACCCAGCAGCTGGTGAGGGCGTCAGGTTCGTGATGGACGCCGCCGCGATGGCAGCTTACGCCGTCGCAGAAGCGGTTGAAAAAAACAACATAAAATTTCTTGCAGAATATGGCCGTGTATGGAGTCTGAAGTATCGTCAAATGTTTTGGGTGAACTACCTCGCGCAAAAAGCTCTCGTGTGGCTCACCCAACACAGCTGGGCTCTTGAGCACGTTATGCGATTGGGCGCTAAAGCAGACACTAACACGATGATAACCCTCATAAAAGGTGAAGCAGACGCTAAATTTCTACTGCGGAAACTGCCGAAGATAATCTACAAAATATTCTGAGATTTCGCTTGTTTTACGAACTCGCTTATCTCGAGGGTTTATTTTGGGGGGTATACTGTGGGGTCGTAAGACCCCACCAATGTATGGGGCACTGTAAACTGGTGCTCCAGTTTGGTCCCATCGAGATTTGAACTCGAGACCTTTCGATTATCAGTCGAACGCTCTAACCAACCTGAGCCATGGGACCGGTTTTGGTAGGTATATTAGTGTTTTTGTGCAATAAAAGTGTTATGGCGGCTTTTGTCGGTTCCGGGGTTTCGGGGGGGTTTCTGGGTTTTATTGGGTTGGTTGGTGGGGTTGATAAATGGTGATTTCATCTGGTCGCGACAGGGTGTTTGATTCTCTTAGGGGGTTGGCTGTTGTTTTGATGGTGTGGCAGCACACGGGATTATATCTACTCACAGATCTTACCCAGTTTTATTATGGTTATGCTGTTTTGGCAAGTCGGTTGTCTGCGCCGATTTTTCTTGTGCTTGCAGGATATTTCGTCGGCTCATCAGCGAGTCGCAGGATAAGCGTCGGGGGCCGGTTATTTTTTTTCAAACGGATAATGTATCGGGTGTTTGAGCTGTGTGTTCTCGGATTAGTGGTTAACCTGCTTCGTTTTGATGGTCTGTTATACATAAATATACTTCATCTTATCGCGTTCGGCATATTATTCTGCGCGCTAGTTTACCTCAGCGGCAGCCGCGTCGTTTATTTCATTGCGTTGGCGTCGTGTTTTGTGTATCTTTTTTCTGGTGCTGGATATCCATTTGAGGTTATGGTGTCTTCGCCTCAGAGTGTGTTGGTGTGGTTTTTCGCAAGTGGTGAGTTTCCGATTGCGTCCTGGGTTATTTACTCACTCATTGGTTTGGGGGTTTTCTGGTTTGGTGGTGGTGTCAGAGTTGACCGTGTCTTCGCGGGTGAGGCCTTGATTATAACCGGTCTTTTGTCGTCTCTTGTTTTGGACTATGGGAGCATAGCTGTTAACTGCGTCCCTTTCATGCTTGTGGTCTCTGGTTTTATGTTTTTGGCTTATCAGCTGATGCTTTGGTCGAGGATCTCAAATCCAGTGTTTTCCGGTTTTTTGGCTGCTTTCGGCCGTCATGCTTTGGGGGTTTATGTCTGGCACCTTTTCGTGTTCTCTGCTTTGACTCAGTTACTGGGTGTCTCTAATCTTTTGTCGTGGCCTGGCGCTGCCTTAGTTTATCTGGCATCTCTGTTTGCAGCCTACTTGTTTGTTATATGGTTTGAGTCAGTTAGGTGAGGAGGTATGTTTGGTTGCATTCAAGCTCAAGTTTCGGGTCTTCTATGAGGGCGCAGAGATTGGGTTTTATCCTCCCGAGGCTTATGTGGTATATTATGCACTCGTCTTTGAGTGTTGTGTTGACTATGTCAAAGCACATGAACGGGTCTGCTTTTTTGTCTTTTAGGAAGTTGTATATGCATTTGTCCTTTATCTCAAGCGTGAATGTGTTCATGCAGTATGTGGCGTTTGACAGTTTGAAGGCCATCATGTAGTTGCACCAGTCCTTGTCTTTGAGTACGTCTATCCTCTCGCAGAAGGCGGGTTTGGATTCTATGACTGCCCTGCACCTGTATTTGAGGTTCTGGTATTCTATGTCGCTGCAGGCGTTCGGTTGTTTTTCGGATATTGCCTTATCGTAGAAGCATTGGTCGCGCTCTTCAGTGGTTGTCTTTGAGGTGCAGTCTCGCTCAAGAGGCTTTATCGTTTCATTGCTTACTTCTGTGATGTTTTGTTTTTCGCTTATGCACGCAGATACTAGAATAATTGCCAAAATGAGTAGTGTGTGTTTTTTCATGTTATCTTCACCGTCTTGGGCTTGAATGTGTTATCCACCGTTATTTTCCCTTTTTTGAGGCTGAACTGCAGGGTGTTTATTTTTGTGCCTTTGCCGGTTGTCTTGAACGGCTTTAGTACGTCCTCTATTTTGGGGTGGTCTGGCCCGCATCTGGCAATGTATAGTCTGGAGTCCATTACTGCCGAGACTTCTCCGCCTCGCCTGTAGACTGAATTTATCTTTTTGCCGTCTTTTAGCGCCCTCAGAAGCCTTAGGTTGTCTTCTGGGCTGTGGAATGTGTCGCCTGCGTTGAATGTGAAGCCGTCTCCGATGAGTTTGTCGTCCACAAGCCCGTGTGTGTTGAATGGGTCAGCGTATATCCTGTATGCGTTTAGGCTGTAGTCCACATCCCCTTCTGCAATGAACGCTATCAGCTGCTCGTCACCCCTTTCTGGAAAGGCGAGCTGTACGTAGTTGACGCCGGTGAACTCGAGGGGTTTTTCGGTTGTTGCAAGTAGGAACTCCTCTCCAGCCTTGCCTATGAGATGGTCTGTCAGGTTTTCCTGTTTTTCCAGGCGGTCTTTCAACCCCTTATCTACCTTTTTCAGCAGGGCGAGTGAGACGCAGCTCATATGTTATCTGCCCTCGATGTATTTTCTGACCTTTGACGCGGTGCCTCTGGCCTTGAACGCATTGAAGAATTCGATAGCGCTCGCCTTGGTTGCGTTGTCTATCTTTTGGACTGCCTCAGGCGGTAGTGTGTCTATTTCTTTTTTGAATTCTTTGATGCTGTTTTTTATGTTTTTGCCTATGAGTTCGCCGTCTGTGATGTTGGGTTTTTTGGCTTTG
>CAYXON010000059.1:0-6596 GCA_964467145.1 uncultured archaeon
TTGGGAAAACGCATAATGTCTTGGCTGCGGTTTTTCTCGGAGGGACTGAGAAGATAAAGGGGTTGGGGGAGGTTGGGCAGGCCTACGGGGTTAAGGTCTTCTCAAGCGGCGACTACCTGTCAGACATTGTGTCTGCGGTCTCAGAACATAAACCTGATGTGGTGTTTGACCTAAGCGATGAGCCTGTGATAACCTACGATGACAGGTTCATAATAGCGTCTGAGCTCGCTTTCTTAGGCGTGGACTATGTGGGTGCGGACTTTAGTTTCAAGGCAGTGAAATACCAGGAAATATTCAAAAAACCATCTATTTCAGTCATAGGTACTGGCAAAAGAATAGGTAAAACCGCGGTTTCAGGCTTTATCTGCAGGGTGTTGAAAGATGCAGGGTATGACCCGGTTGCTGTGACTATGGGGCGGGGAGGCCCGGAATACCCTGAGGTAATACACGGGGAAAAGATAGAGGTTACTCCCCAGTACTTGCTAAATGAAGCCAATCAAGGAAAGCACGCGTCCTCAGACCATTATGAAGACGCTCTCACATCTAGGGTCACTACTGTTGGGTGCAGAAGATGCGGGGGAGGCATGATGGGTCAACCTTATTTCACCGTCGTCGTAGACGGTTGCAGAATCGCTGAAAAACTAAAAAACGACTTCGTGGTTTTAGACGGTAGCGGCGCCACATACGCGCCGGTAAAGACAGACTATGTCGTGACTGTAGCTGGCGCAAACCAGAAAACCGACTACATAACGGGATTTTTCGGAAGATACAGGATAAAACGCGCAGACATAGTGGTGTTAACACACTGTGAGGAACCAATGGCATCACATGATAAGATAGAAAAAATAGTGTCTGGGATAAAATCAATAAACCCTGCAGCTAAAATAGTCAGGACAGTATTCCGCCCTAAACCCCTCGGAGACATACGCGGCAAAAAAGTTTTTTACTGCACCACAGCAGCGGACTGCATACTCGATAAAATCAAAGAGTATCTCGAGGGTGAATATGGGTGTGAGGTCGTTGGAATGACAAATAAACTATCTAATCGACCGCTTCTTGCAAAAGACTTAAGGAGGTCGGGGGACTCAGGAGTTTTTCTCACTGAACTAAAAGCTGCTGCAGTCGACATAGTCACAAAGCACGCGCTTGAGAAAGGCAAAGAAGTCATCTACTGCGACAACATACCTGAAACATGCGGGGAAGGATTAAAATCTGCAGTAATGGGATTATTGTCAAAGGACTAACTCTTCTTCTTAACTGCCTCCACAAGATGCTCCCTCATGTGGTCTGCTATTGAGTTCACGGTGTTTTTAAGGTTCATGTTCTCTATGACCCATATGTTGTTCTTTCTAGCGTCCTCGACGATGTACTCCTGTAATTTCCTGATGACCTTGAAATGTTTTAGGTATTTGCTCGCCTTCCTTGACGACTCCTTACCCCTTGACTGAAACCTTTCAATGTAAATCTTTGAGTCGCTAACGTCAAGGACGAACATGAAAACGTTCTCCCTTGAGAGGTAGTTTTCCTCGATTAGTGAAGGAAGTAGGTGCACACCCTCTATTATCATCGATTTATTCTCTTTTATGCCCCTTTCAAGAAGCGCCTTAACACCTACACAGACAGACTCCGTCTGCTCCTCAAAACCGAGTATGTCAAGGTCAACGCCGCCGAAGAGCCTCTTGTGCATGTGCTCGCCTGCAACGTATGTGGAATCATGTAGTGTGGGCTGAAACTCTTTGGATATGGTTTTCCTGAGTATCTCCCTTATAGTGTCTGTGCCGATGACCCTGGGTATCCCCAGCATGTATCCGAGCTCAGCGGCAACGCTTGTCGTGCCTACTCCTGTGCCGCCTCCAAGCAGGATGAATATCGGCTCCCTATATTGTGTTATCTGCCTCCAGTTCCGGTATTTTTGCGCTAGGTTAGATTCTACAGCCTCAAGTTTGGCGCAAACCAGCTCGTATATCTCCTCATCATCAACCTGATCTACGCCCTTTTTTAGAAGTTCCCCCCGTACATCCTCAGCTATCTGATACGCCTTCAGATGGCTTACCCCCGTCTTTAGGATAGATCTCGCAAGGTAACCTCTTGAGAAAGGAATAACTTCCTCACCAGACTTCACAAAGAAATCCATATACATAATCTGCTAATGAAGAATAAATATCACCAACCCAATCGGAAGTCCAAGCCCTAACAATCCAGAATTGCCAAGAATTAGCTCGATAGGGATTCCCAGTCCAACACCCCAAGTCATTCTCCAGGCAGTCCACTGGTTAAGGATATGGTCTTCAGCAAACTTCTTAACCTCATTCATTGTAAAAAATAGCAATGAAATAATATATGTGTTTCTTTTTTTACTAGTCTGCATATTGTCTTTACAATGCAAAAGCTGTTATTACTCATAATCCTGGTTATCTTCACATCAGGATGCATCTGTATAACACTCCCTGCGAAACTTATTTTTGGCGGGGACCAGAGGGATTTGGGCGTCCGAGCAGAACCCTCAACTTTTTCGGCACTCGCGCAGAGGAATGGCTTCAACATCCAGGATTCGCCGTCTGCGTTTTGCCTTGAATGCGACATAACATATGCGAACCCACAAAGAGTTGACCTCACACTAACAAGCGAAGAGTTATCCTCGTACCTGCAGGCAACCAACAACGAGAAGGGAAAGCTGAAGGACATACAGGTGCGGCTCCTTGACGACAACATGGCTGAGGTGTCTGCGATGATAGACTTGACAGACGAAGGCTACGACTTCCAGGGCCCAGTATACGCGAAAGGCAACATACAGAAGTCTGGCAGCAACAGGATAAGTCTAGAATTTGATGAGTCACAGGCCGGCGAACTTGACGCCCCAGAAGACATACAAGTGGTTGCGCAAGACCGGCTTGAGGACGAGATAAACCACCAACTCGGAAATATGCCGGGGCTCACGATAGACACGCTTGAGATACAGGACGGCAAACTACGCTACCAAGGCACAATGCCCACTGACATTGGGGCAGGCTAATCATCTGCTGAGCTTCAACAACACTATCTCTGGCGGCGCCATAAACCTGAGCGGGAAGAACACTGTCCCCAAACCATTTGTCACAAACAACCTGGTATCCCCAACATCATGCCAGCCAAAAACATACTCCTGCTTCAGCCTCGAGGGCAGGTAAGGCGCTAAAAACCTCATCGGCAGCATCTGACCCCCGTGGGTGTGGCCAGCCAAAACAAGGTCAACACCTCTGTATGATATCTCTTTAACATATTGTGGGTTATGAGACAGCAGAATCACAAAGTCATCGGCTTCCACGCCATCAAGCACTGGCTCAATATCAGGTTTTCCAGTCCAAAGGTCACTTACGCCCCCAACCCTAATTCTCGAATTGCCTGACTGCACCCAGACACCCCTATTCTCCAACACACTGACTCCCGCCTCTCCCAAAAACTTGAGTGTATTCTCCCTCTCACCCCAGTTGTCATGGTTTCCCAAAACACCATACACCCCCAAAGGCGCGTTAATCCCGCTAAATGTGTCAATACACTCCCCTAATGAGTCGCCACCGCGTGTGGTGTAGTCACCCCCCAAAAGCACGATGTCTGGATTTAGTGCGTTTACTCCCTCAACTACCTCTCTGACTCGTTCGACCGAGAAATAAAGCCCGCAGTGCATGTCTGATATGAACACAATCCTTTTACCCTTAAAGTCCTGCGGCAGATTATCTGATTTGAACTCCAGCTCGTTGACGCCGACCATGAATGTCTCAAAAAAAGAATAACTTAAAAAAACAAATAGCAAAACAAGAAATATCCGGGACCTTATCATACGCTAACTCTTTAGGTGGGGGCTAAATTTATACTCTGCAGCATATGATAATTATACGCTACAGCAACCTGAATGAAAGCAACTACTCCTTCTGCGTCTGAAATCATAAATGCCGAAAATGGGATGCCGAACTTCACATCCATAAGAGGTGATGTAATCGACGAGCAAGACCTTGTCACCATACAGCAGCTCGCCAACATGAACAACTGCATACTGAAGGTGGTTGAAAGAGACGATGCGGCACTTAGGGGAAAGTCCTTCCGCATAGGATTCAGGCCCAGGCGCGGAATATACTTCAGGACAATAAAGGTCCCCAAAGACCTGACAAAACAAGAGTATGAGGAGCTAATAACTGCGATAAACCCCAAATATGCTGGTTTTCCAATAGAGGAGGTACTCGCAAGAGAAGGCCTAAAAAGCATGCTGCAGATACAGACCGGGCAGATAACTGATGAGACTAAAAGCCCGGAAAGACTATCCAAACTCAGGGGGGAACTAGCTCAAGTCGTTGGAACACTTAAAAAAACAGAGCAGATAACAGACAAACAAGAAAGGGCATCAACCCAGGCGCAGGCCCTTGACAGGCTGGTTGCCGCAGTATTCACATATCTCCCACATGTCGACTACCCGCTTGATGCGCACAAACAAGTACAGAGCCCTAGAAGAACACTAAGGGACCTTGACGCAGTATGCGAGCAAAAAACAATATTCGCACACTCACTACTCTATCACTCAGTCGCGCTATCGTCTCGTAGCATCAGAACCTACCCAGTCTTCGTACCCCAAGACTACGACGCAGAAGGCGGAGACCACGCATGCCTTCTCACAAGACTCTCAGACGGAACCTACTACATGTTCGACGGCAACATGCCGCAATCAAGCGGCAGAATACCTGTAAAAATCCTAGCCCCAAACAGCATAAAAGAGCCGAAGGGAGAAGAGATAACAAACATAAAACTAGAAAACCAGAGGACTGGATTCATATTCTACACAAAAAAAACACCAAACACACAATCAATGCTGTCCCTGATAAAAGGACTTCAGAGACTAGACCTCATAAAACCCGGATACCTCGACCTGGCAGAACAAGACCCACAAAACCCAAACAAATGGCTCATAAAAATAGATGAAGGCCCAGACGTAACAGCCACACAAAAAGACGGTGATTGGCTCATACTCGCAGGCGATCAAACACCAATAACACTCACACAACAAAAAAACAAGATAACCGTCAAAAAACAGGACACTATAGAGCTTGAGATCGAAGAGGAAAACCCTCTAGCACAAGACGAGAAAACAGCATACCACCCCCTCTTCAAGAATGCAAAGTCAAGAACACGATTCCACCAGATACTAACCCTCACAACCCCCATAAAACACGTCATGTTAGACCAGACCCTCATGATGGCGATAATGTATCGAGAACAAGCATACCAGGAAGACGACCCCGTGAAAATGGGGGAAAAACTCGAGAAAGCACTCCAGAACTTCAACCACGCCAAAGACCTAAATCCCCAAGACCCCCAACCCCACTGGATGAAGGGGGAACTCAGATACCGGCAAAGCAAAGTCGAGAAAGACCTGAAAAAATCAGCCAAATACATGAAAAAAGCAGTTAGTGCATACAAGAAAGCCCTTGAAATCACCCCCTGCCACACAGACGCCCTCGAAGGTCTCGCAGGAATATACCACGACACCGGACAAAAAGAAAAAGCAACACAACACTACAAAAAACTACTTGAGGTCGACCACTCCAACGAAACTGCAAAAGAAAGACTAGATGCCTTTTATTCCAGCAATAAAAAGTAACTCCAAACCCAAATGAGAAAACCACTTATTGCCATGTTAGTAGTTGCCCTATTTGTTTTGCTAGTTTTGGCGTCATACTTCGCAGTCTACGCCTACTCGGTGTCGAAGGTCACGGTAGCCGGATTTGATGTGTTAGGTGTTGATAAAATAACCTCTGACGGCGCTGAAGTATCGGGGATATTAACTCTGAAAAACGAAGGGCTTATCACAGTATCTATAAAACAGATAGAATACTCAGTCAGCTTAGAACACAACGGCCTGGAGCTCGCCAAAGGCTCAGTAACTGGGGGTGAGATACCAGCCGGCAAAACCGCGGAATACCCCCTCAAAGTGTCGCTTAACTGGCAGCCAACGCCAGAGCTGGCGCTAAGGCTCATAGGCGATCAAAAGACAAACGCGAAAATAACAGGCACAGCATACGTGTCAAACCCCATCAACAAAGACGTTAAAATAAACTTCGAACAAACAATAGACCTCAACGAATACCTCCAAAAATTCATCCAAACACAGGTGAACGAACAACTGAGTGGGCTGCCGCCAGAACTCATCGACCAGGCAGCACAGATACTCGGTACACTAGCTAAACTAATCTAATGCATGCCGTAAGTTCACACCTAATTAAGAAGAAGTATCGCGAGGTTCAGCACTGCCGCAAAACTAACCCACAGAATATATGGTACTAATAGTTTGTATGCTGTTTCTGAATCTTTTCTGAATATCCTCATAGTCCAGGCTATCGTCGCCCAGAGTGCCGCTATAATAACCAGCCCCGCAGCAGGTGAATGCAATCCAAAGAATGCGATGGACCATAGGGTGTTAAGCGCCAGCTGTATGGCGAAGACTCGGACACCCAATGAATTAAACCCTTTTTTCTTGCTGTAAAGGAATACCGAAACCCCCATCATCGCGTAGAGCATTATCCAGACTGGGGCGAAAACCCATGAAGGCGGGTTGAAAACCGGTTTATTCA